>CAITYE010000162.1 GCA_903896535.1 uncultured Paracraurococcus sp. | reverse complement strand
TGGCGGATGGGGTGGGATTCGAACCCACGATAGGCTTTTGACCTATACGCACTTTCCAGGCGCGCGCCTTCGACCGCTCGGCCACCCATCCCGCACTGCGGGGGGCGGACCTTAATCGGCCCGCCGCGCGCAGGCAACCCGCTCCCGCCTCTCAAATTCCATAGAAGCCCCGATACCAGGCGACGAAATTCGCCACCCCCGTCGCAATGCCGGTCGAGGGGCGGAAGCCCGTCAGCGCCTGCAGCAGGGATGTATCGGCCCAGGTCTTCAACACTTCGCCCGGCTGCATCGGCATCAGGTTGCGGATCGCCGCCCGTCCGCAGGCCCGCTCGATCTCAGCGATGAAGTCCAGCAGCTGCACCGGCTGGGCATTGCCGATATTGACGATGCGGAAGGGCGCCACCTCGCTCAGGCTATCGCCCGCCATCGCCTTCTGCCCCACCTCCGGCCGGCAGGCGACCAGCCGGTCGATCGCCTCGACCAGATCATCCACATAGGTGAAGTCGCGCTCCATCTGGCCGTGATTGTAGATGTCGATGGTGCGGCCCTTCAGGATCGCGTCGGTGAATTTGAAGAAGGCCATGTCCGGCCGGCCCCAGGGGCCATAGACCGTGAAGAAGCGGAACATGGTGATCGGCTGGCGCCACAACGCGGCGTAGGAATGGCCGATCTGCTCGGTCGCCAGCTTGGTCGCGGCATAGATGTTCAGCGGCGTCGCCACCGCATCCGTCTCACGGAACGGCATCGCGGTATTGGCCCCGTAGGCGGAGCTGGTGGAGGCCATCAGCAAATGCCCGACCGGTCGCGCCTTCACCGCTTCCAGCAGCGTGTAGGTCGCCAGGACATTGTTGTGGATGTAGCTCTCGGGGTGCTCCAGCGCGTAGCGCACGCCGGCCTGGGCGGCGAGATGGATGATCGTCTCCGGCTGTTCAGCCGCCAGCAGATCGGCCAGCCGCGCCGCCTCGGTCAGGTCGAAAAGATGCGGGACGAAGTCTGGAAACTTGCCAAGCTCGGCATGCCGCGCCGCCTTCAGGCGGACATCGTAGTAGGGAACCATGGCATCGATGCCGACCACCTGGTGCCCGGCCGCCAATAAGCGGCGGCAGAGATGAAAGCCGATGAAGCCCGCGCTGCCCGTGACAAGGAATTTCATAAGCGCGCCTGTTCCATTATTCGGCAAAGGGCGTCCAAACCATATCCCGCCCCCTCTGGCAATCGCCGGCGGGTAAGACGCGGCCGGGTCGGCCGGCTTCGGTCACGGCCGCGGCATGGCGGCGCCTAGAGCGCGATGCGTTGAGGCGGAATCGCCGATGGCGCTGAATCGCGCGACCCAACACATGCTAGAGCGGGCTGCGTGAACGCATGTGAACGCAGCATGCTCTAGAGCGCGATGCGTTGAGGCGGGATCGCCGAAGGCGCTGAATCCCGCGACCCAACACATGCTAGAGCGGGCTGCGTGAACGCATGTGAACGCAGCATGCTCTAGCGGCGCGAGGTTTTGATTCGTGCCGAGCGCCCGCGCGGGCGCCGCGGCCAACGCCGCGCGCCTGCGGAAACCGGGGGTTTCTGCCCGGCGATTGCGGGCCAGGAAAAATCAAGACCAGCGGTCAAAGGATTTGACCGCTGGTATAATCCCTCGCAACGAAGCGGACTCAAGGCCGCGCGTCAGCACAACAACTCGCCGCGCAGATAGGCGGCGGCTTCCGGTGTGCGCGGCGTGGCCAGCAGCGTCGCGGCCGGCCCGGCCTCCATCACCCGGCCGCGATGCAGCAGCACGATCTCGCCCGCCAATCGCCGCGCCTGCGCCAGGTCATGCGTCGTCATCACAATCTTGCAGCCCCGCGCGGCGATGGCGCCGATGATCTCCTCCACCCGGCGCGTCGCGGCCGGGTCCAGGCTGGCGCAGGGCTCGTCCAGGAACAGCACCTGCGGCCGGCAGGCCGCCGCCCGGGCCAAGGCGAGCAACTGCTGCTCCCCCCCCGATAAAGCGCGTGCCGGGCGCTCCGCCAGCCCCTCCAGCCCGACCAGCGCCAGCGCTTCGGCCACCCGCCGGGCCTGTTCGGCGCGCGGCAGGCCGCGCAGGGTCAAGGGATAGCGCAGATTGGCAGCGACGCTCCGGCGCAACAGCACCGGGCGCTGGAAGACCATCGCCTGCGCTGCCTGCGCCCCGGTTGCCGCCCATGCGATGTGCCCGGTGGATGGCGCCAGCAGCCCGTGCAGCAGCCGCAGCAGCACGCTTTTTCCCGCGCCGTTCGGGCCCAGGATCAGCATCGGCGGCCCGGCGGCGATGGTGAGCGACACCTCGGCCAGGATCGCCGCCCCACCTGCCCGGAAGCCGAGCCCGCTGACGCGCAGCGGCAGGATCGGCGGCGCGCTCATCCCATCCGCCGCTGCGCCACGTCACGCAGCCATTGCGCCAGCGCGTTCACCGCCAGCACGATGGTCATGAGCACGAGGCCGAGGCCGATCGCCAGCGGCAGGTCGCCCTTGCTGGTCTCCAGCGCGATCGCCGTCGTCATCACCCGCGTGTAGCCGTCGATATTGCCGCCGACGATCATCACCGCGCCCACCTCCGCCGCCGCCCGGCCGAAGCCAGCGAGCAGCACGGTCAGCAGCGCGAAGCGGCCATCCCAGAGCAAGGTCGGCACCGCCCGCAGCGGTCCGGCGCCGAAGGAGGCGAGCGCCTCGGCATATTCCTCCCAGAGCCCCTCCAGCGCCTGCCGCGACAGCGCCGCCAGGATCGGCGTGATGAGGATGGTCTGCGCGAGGATCATCGCGCCCGGCGTGAACAACAACCCCCAGGCGCCCAGCGGCCCGGCACGGGAGAGCAGCAGATAGACCAGTAGGCCGACCAGGACCGGCGGCAGACCCATCAGGGCGTTGAGGGCGACCACCACGCCCCGCCGGCCGGGAAACCGCGCCACGGCCAATACGGCGCCAAGCGGCAGGCCGAGGACGGCACCGAGGGCCACCGCGCTGAGGCTGACGCGGAGCGAGACGGCGACGATCCCCAGCATGCCGGGATCGCCGGAGAACAGCAGATGGAATGCGGCGGTGAGGTCCTGCACGCCGCCGGTATAGCGGCCGGGTGGCTCAGGACCAGCGGCGGCTGTGTCCGCAATCCAGATGCACGTAGCCATCGCGGCGATAGAGCCCGACGCCGCCCTGCTGCAGATCCGCCGCCATGCGCGCGAGGCCGAGGCTGTCCCGGTCGGTCAGCCGGACATCCGCCGCCATGCCGGAGATATGCAGCGAGGAGCGCGCCGCCTTGCTGTTGCTGCGGCGCAGCTCGTCGTTGCTTTCCTCGGTGCGGTAGCCGCTGATCACCTCGAAGAACTCACGGCTGTCGAGCTGGGAAGCGACGGAATACATCACGTCAAACAGGCGCGGGTCCATCGGCGTCGCCTCCACCAGATTGAGGTCGCGCATCAGCCAGTTCAGCCGGTTCAGCGCGGGCCGGTCATAGCGACCATCGCGCCAATAGATGCCGGAGAAGGTCTCGGCGGTTTGCACCCGATAGACATTGAGCCGCCGGGATCCGCCGGCGGCGAGGGCATTGGCGCTCGGCGCCGTGCAGGCCAGCCCGGCGGCAACGCCGAGGGCGGCGCGGAAGAATCCCCGCCGGCCAGTAGCGGCGGCGCAGCACGGACAGGCTTCGGCCTCGAGGGTCATTCAGTGCTCTCCTGTCAAAGCGGCGGGCCACGAAAAGGCCTCCACAAAAATAGGCAAGGCATATGCCAACGCGCATAGCCTGAGGCCGGCATCGGGCCACGCCGAACCCGGCAGCGCCAGGGCGGTGGGAAAGACGGTGGTGGCCAGCCCAGCCAGAAGCGGTCTGCATCTCACAGCATTCCGCATAACCACGCGAGGAAGCCAAGCCAAGTCTTTGAAATCACGATGCATCGATCCGTCGGATCGAGCCATGGAAACGCCGCCGCGATAGGCTCGAAATCTTATTTCCCGATGTTACAAACCCGCGAGCTGCGCGACGGTGAGGGGCTTGTAAGGCGCGCGCGGCCGATAGGCGCCGACCAACTCGACCGGCACACCCCGCACCTCGGCGATCAGCGCCGCGACGGTCGGGGCGCAGAGCCGGCCCTGGCAGGGGCCCATGCCGCAGCGCAGATAGGCCTTCAGCTGGTTCGGCCCGGTCGCGCCCAGCCGGGCGGCCTGCCGCACCTGCCCGGCCGTCACCTCCTCGCACCGGCAGGCGATGACCGCATCGGCCGGGGCGAGGACGGCCGCCGGCGGTGCATAGAGCGCATCGAGCAGTGGCCGCAGCACCAAGGCCCGCCGCCGCGCCGCCAGCCAGGGGCCGGCACGATACGCCAGCCCGGCACTATCCAGCCGCCCCAGCCGATAGGCAGCATCCAACCCGGCCAGATGCCCGGCGGCCATCGCCGCTTCCCAGCCGCCGATGCCGGTCGCATCGCCGGCCAACGCGACCTGCGCGTGCGAGCTGGCGCCGAAGGCATCCGTCACCGGCCGCCAGCACTGCTGCGCGGCATCCCAGGCATGGTCGAGGCCGAGCGCGCGGGAGATATGGGTCGCCGGGATCACCCCTTCATGCAGCAGCAGGGTGGCTGCCGCGATGCTGCCGCCATCCCAGACCACGCGCTGCAGCCGGCCCTCCCCTTCCGCCCGCAGCTCCCGCACCCCTTGCCGGCGGGGCAGCCCGCGGGTCTCCAGCAACAGCCCCAGCCCCTGGCCGACCAGCCCCCGACCGGCCCAGGCGCCCGGCAGGTGGCGCAGCGCAGCGCGGCGGCGACCGGGGGGCGTCGTCTCCAGGATCAGCGCCGGCGGCGCCCCGGCGCGGGCCAGCTGCGCCGCGACCAGCCGCAGCAACGGCCCCTGCCCGGCCAGCACGGTGGGCCCTTGCGGCACCACGCCGGCGGTCTTCAGCAGGATCTGCCCGGCCCCCGCGGTCAGCACCCCGGGCAGGGTCCAGCCAGGGATCGGCACCGGCCGTTCCTGCGCGCCGGTCGCCAGCAGCACTCGCCGCGCGGCAAGCGTGCTGGTCCGCCCCTCAGCCAGCACCGAGAGCAGCCCGGCATCGGGGTCGAGATGCCAGAGCGTGGCAAGCGGGCGGTACTCCACCCCGGCCGCACGGAAGGCGCCGACCAGCGCGCGGCCAACGGCGTAATCGGCCCCGAGCGCCGGATCGCCCGCGGCCTGTTCCACCGCCCTGAAGATCTGCCCGCCCGGCCCGCCGCCTTCATCGAGCACGACGACGCGCAGGCCATGCGCCACGGCTTCGATCGCCGCCGCCATGCCGGCCGGGCCGGCACCGATAATCGCCAGATCGTAGCTCATGCCGGCCCCGCCCGCCGGGCGCCGCGCTGCGCCCGGATGCGCATGCCCGGCCGGGCCGGCACCATGCAGGCCTGCTGGTTCGCCACCCCGTCGATCTCCGCCAGACACTCGAAGCAGACGCCCATCAGGCAATAGGGCGCGCGCGGCGCGCCGGAGAGCGCAGTGGTGCGCCCGATGCCGGCGAGCAGCAGGGCCACCGCCGCCGAGGCACCCTCGGGCACGCGCAGCGGCTGGCCCTCCACCGCCACCTCGATCGTCGCAGGGCGTTCAGGACGCAGCGCGAACATCAAATCTGCCGGCCGTGAAGGGGTCGAGCATGGGATCGAGCACGCCTTGCGCGATCATCGGCGCGAGCAGCAGCGCATGCGCGCCGGCCAGCGTCACGCCGGAATGGCAATTGGCCGTGTAGGCCCCGGGGAAGCGCGCCGACTGGTCATAGATCGGCAGCCCGTCCGGCGCCATGACGCGCAGCGCCGACCAGGCCCGGACGATCGAAAGGTCGCCGATCCAGGGAAAGCTCCGCACCGCACGATCGGCGATCGCCTGCATCACCGGCGGCGTCTGGCGCAGGTCGAAGCCCACCTCCTCGATGCTGTCGCCGATCATCAGGCTGCCCTCCTGGGTCTGGCGGATGGTGGTGATCGGCATCGGCAGGATCTCCGCCGCGCGCTCGGTCACCAGCACCTGGCCGCGCTGCGGACGGACCGGTGCCGCAAGGCCGAAGCAGGGCGCCAGCTCCGCATTGCCCAGGCCGGCAGCGAGCACGAGGCGCGGCGCGGCGAAGCGGCGCCCGGCGGCGAGGACGGCGAAATCATGTGGCGCGGCGGCGCCCTCCTCGACCTTCGCCTCCGGCACATAGACGCCGCCGGCCTCGGTGAAGGCGCGGTGCAGCGCGTGCAGCAGCCGCAGCGGATTGGCGTGCCCGTCATAGGGCGTGAAGGACGCGCCGACGACATCGGCGCCGAGGCCCGGCAGCATGTCGCGCAACTCCGGCGCGCGGATCATGCGGTACTCGTAAGGGGTATTGCCGGCCTCGCGCTGCATCTGCGCCATGCGCTCGGCCCGCGCCTCGAACTCCGGCTCGCTCAGGCAGAGATGCACCCCGCCCGGCTGCTGCAGTCCGACATCGGTCGCGGTGCGCTCGGCCAGATCAGCGGCCAGGCGCGGCCATTCGCCCGCCGAAGCCCGCGTCCAGCGCTGATACCACGGCGCGCCGAGGCCCTTCGATTGCACCCAGACCAGACCGAAATTGCCCCGGCTGGCGCGATAGGCGATGTCGCCCTCATCCAGCAGCACCGTCGCCAGCCCTTGCCGGCACAGCCCCCAGGCGATGGCCGCGCCGACCAGACCGCCGCCGATGACGATAGCCTCGAAGCTCTCGGTGCGCGGGGTGGCCATGCTCCATGCTTCCCCGCCGGCGGGCCGCCGGCAAGCCCCAGGCGTTGACCGCGCGCCGTGACGGCGCGAGCCTCGGGCAGGGACCGGGAGACGCCGCCATGGATCAGTTGCCGCCACGCCGCAACAGCGACCTCGAAGCCGCGCTGGCCGAGGCGCGCGAACACTACATCGCCGCCCGCCCGAACAGCGCGGCGATCCATGCCGAAGCGCGCGGCGTGCTGGCCGGCGGCAATACCCGTTCGGTCCTGTTCTATACCCCCTTCCCCACCGCCATGACGCGCGGCGCGGACTGCCGGCTCTGGGATGTCGATGGCCACGAATATCTGGATCTGCTCGGCGAATACACCGCCGGGCTGTTCGGCCATTCCGAGCCGCGGATTCTGGATGCGGTCAAGGCGGCGCTCGACAATGGCGTCAATCTCGCCGCCGTGGGGGCCAAGGAGTCGCAATTGGCGAAGCTGCTGGTCGGGCGCTTCCCCTCGATCGAGCTGGTCCGTTTCACCAATAGCGGCACGGAGGCGAACCTCATGGCGCTGGCCGCCGCGCGCGGCTTCACGGGGCGGCAGAAAACACTGGTGATGCGCGGTGGCTACCATGGCGGCGTGCTGACCTTCGCGGCCGAGCGCAACGCGGTGAACGTGCCGATCCCGCTCGCCTTCGCCGACTATAACGACGCGGCGGGCGCCGCCGCCCTGATCCGCGCGGAGGGCGATCACCTGGCCGCCGTGCTGGTCGAGCCGATGCTGGGCTCAGGCGGCTGCATCCCGGCCAGCCTCGATTTCCTCCGCGCGCTGCGGGCGGCGACGCAGGAGACCGGCGCGGTGCTGATTTTCGATGAAGTGATGACCAGCCGCCACGCGGCCGGCGGGCTGCAACAACGGCTCGGCGTCACCCCCGATCTCACCACCCTCGGCAAATACATGGCCGGCGGGATGAGCTTCGGCGCCTTCGGCGGCCGGGCGGAGATCATGGCGGTCTTCGACAGCCATCGCCCCGGCGCGCTGGCGCATGCCGGCACCTTCAACAACAACGTCGCCTCCATGGCCGGCGGCTGCGTGGCGATGGGCGAGATCTTCACCGCCGCGGCGGCCGAGGCGCTCTATGCCCGGGGCGAGGCGCTGCGCGCGGCGCTGAACGCGGCCTGCCGCGGCACGCCGATGCAGTTCACCGGCCATGGCTCGATGATCTGCGCGCATTTCCGCCCGGGGCCGATCCTCCGCCCCTATGCCGCGACAGCCGCCGAGGACGGGCTGCGCGAGCTGTTCTTCCTCGATATGCTGGCGGGCGGCATCTACCTGGCGCGGCGCGGCATGGCGGCCCTCTCGCTGCCGGTCGGGGAGGCGGAGTGCAGGCGCTATGTCGCCGCCGTGGCGGAGTTCGTGGCAGCGCGACGGCCCTTGTTGGCGGCGGCGGGCGGCGCGGGCTAGGCTCGGCAGCAGACCGGAGTTCGCCATGGGCATGCCCCCCCGTCACCAGCCCAACCAGCCGCGCCGCGTGCTGCTGCTGACCGGCGCCTCGCGCGGGATCGGCCATGCGACGGTGAAGGTCTTCTCCGCCGCCGGCTGGCGCGTCATCACCGTCTCTCGCCATCCCTTCCCCGAGGAATGCCCCTGGGAGATGGGGCCCGAGGATCACATCCAGGCGGATCTGGCGAGTGTCGAGGACACCGAACGCGCGATTCTGGAAATCCGCGAAAGGCTGGTTCCGGAGGGCGGGCGGCTGGACGCCCTGGTAAACAATGCCGGCATCTCCCCGAAGGGTCGGGACGGGGCGCGGCTCGGCTCCATCGACACGCCAGTGGAAGACTGGAAATGGGTCCTCCAGGTGAATTTCTTCTCCTCGATCATGCTGGCGCGCGGCCTGGTCGAGGAGCTGAAGGCCAGCCGCGGCGCGGTCGTGAACGTGACCAGCATCGCCGGCAGCCGGGTGCATCCCTTCGCCGGGGCCGCCTATGCCACCTCCAAGGCCGCGCTGATGGCCCTGACGCGAGAGATGGCGCATGATTTCGGCCCGCTCGGCATTCGCGTGAATGCGCTGAGCCCGGGGGAGATCGACACCGCCATCCTCTCCCCGGGCACCGAGAAGATCGTCGAGGAACAGATCCCGATGCGCCGCCTGGGCAAGCCGGCCGAGGTGGCGAAGGCGATCTACTTCCTCTGCTCGGACGCCTCGTCCTACGTCAACGGCTCCGAACTCCACGTCAATGGCGGCCAGCACGTCTGAGATCAGCGGTCATCGGATTTGACCGCTGATATGAGGCTTTTCTGGCCCTCAAACGCCGGGCGGAAACCTTCGGTTTCCTGGGCTGCGCGGCATTGGCCGCGGCGCCCGTTCGGGCGCTCGGCACGCGCCAGCGGCGCCTGCCGCGGGTAGCGGCTTTTCTGGCCCTCAAACGCCGGGCCGAAACCTCCGGTTTCCCGGGCTGCGCGGCATTGGCCGCGGCGCCCGTTCGGGCGCTATTTGGGGCATTCCAGAATGCCGGTGCGCCCGATATGGCGGCAGCCGCTGGCGTCCCCGCCCTGGCTGCCATCGCAGCCCAGCAGCCCCGCCAGCAGCAGCGCGGCGATCATGCCGAACTTCATCCCCCCGCTCCCCCCGCTCTCACGCCCCTGATGCACCCAGGCGCCGCGCCGGGGCAAGGGTCCGCCCCGCCAGTGCCTGCCAGCGCCAAAGCAGCAGGCCCGCCACCACCGCCAGGCCGGCCGCCAACCCCATCCAGAGACCGCGCGGCCCGAACTCGATCCAATGCGCCAGCCCCAGGCCGATCGGCATCCCCAGGCACCAGTAGCCGAACAGCCCGACCAGCAAAGGCATCCGGGTATCCCGCAGGCCGCGCAGCGCGCCGGCCGCCGCCGCCTGCAGGCCATCGGCCACCTGATACACGCCGGCCAGGGTCAGCAGCCCGGCCGCCAGCCCCCGCGCGGCCACCGCCTCCGGCTCCGCCGCGCCCAGGAAGCCGGCGGCAAGCGCCGGCGCGAAGCCGACCAGGATCGCCGCCATCCCCAGCATGAACGCCCCGGCCAGCCCGATCGCCAGCCAGCCCGCCCGCACCGCCCCCGCCGCATCCCCCGCCCCGGACAGGAACCCCACCCGCGCCGTCGCCGCCTGGGCGATGCCGAGCGGCACCATGAAGGTGAGGCCGGAGAGTTGCAGCGCGACGGCATGCGCGGCGACCGCGACGGCGCCGAACATCCCCATGGCCAGGGCGGCGGCGGCGAAAACCCCAATCTCCAGCAGCAGGGCGCCGCTGATCGGCAGGCCCAGCCGGCAGGTTTCGGCCAGCATGGCGGCATCGATCCGCCACCAACGCCCCAGCAGGCGAAAGCGCCGCAGCCGCCGGTCCCGCCCGATCAGCCCCAGCAACCCGACCAGCATCGCGAGATTGGCCAGCAGCGTCGCCAGCCCCGCGCCGGCCAAGTCAAGCCCGGCGGGGAAGACCAACGCCCAGCACAGCACGGCGTTCAGCAGGATCGCCGCCACCGCCACTGCCAGCCCCGGCCCTGGCCGGGCCATGGCGGCCAGGAAGCCGCGCAGCACCAGAAAGCCGGCGAAGGGGATCAGGCTCCAGAGCATCCAACGCAGATAGATCCCGGCCGCCGCCGCCAGCGCCGGCTCCTGCCCGGTGGCCAGCAGCAGCGCCTCCGCCTGCCATAGCAGCACCGCGCCCGGCGCCAGGACCAGCAGGGCGGCGGCGAAGCCGGCCTGCACCCCGCGCCGCATCCGCCCGACCCAGCCGCGCCCGGCCGCGCCGCGCAGCCGCGCAAGGATCGCCGCGGCGGCGAAGGCGGCGCCGAGCGGCAGCGCCATCACCGCCCAGTAGAGATTGGCCCCCAGCGTCGCCGCCGCCAGCGCCTCGGTCGAACGGCGGCCGAGAATGATCGCATCGGTCATCGCCATGGCGTGCTGGCTGAGATTGGTCAGGGCGAGCGGCCAGGCGAGGGCGAACATGGCCCGCAGCTCGACCCGCAGGGCCGGCCAGCCGGTGAGGGGAGCATCCATGCCGGGCGCTGTACCGCAGCAGCGCTGCGGGCAGAAGCTGCGGGCTACCGGCGCGGCGCGGCTGCGCTATCCTCCACCCTCAGATCAAGGAGTGAGGCCATGCAACGCCGCGCCCTGTTGGCGAGCCCGCTACTCGCCCCCGCGCTGCTCCCCGCCCAGGCAGCCGCCCAGACGGCGAGCCTCGTCACCGAGGAGTTCCTGGTACCGGCCCGCGATCCCGGTATCGAAATCTTCGTCCGCAACAAGCGGCCGGAGGCGATGACGAGCTTTGCCCCGGCGCGCACGCTGCTGTTCGTCCATGGCGCGACCTATCCGGCGCACACCGCCTTCGACCTGCCGCTCGGCGGCTTGTCCTGGATGGACTACATGGCGGCCCGCGGCTTCGATGTCTGGCTGCTGGACATTCGCGGCTATGGCCGCAGCACCCGCCCGCCGGAGATGAGCCAGCCACCCGAGGCCAATCCGCCGCTGGTGCGGGGCGAGACGGCGCTGGCCGACGTCGCCAGCGTCGCCGCCTTCATCCGCCAGAAGCGCGGCCTGCCGAAGATTGTGCATATGGGCCATTCCTGGGGCACCGCGCTGATGGGGCGCTTCGCGGCGGACAACCCCGGGCTGGTGGAGCGCCTGGTGCTTTACGCGCCCGTCTGGCTGCGGACCTCCCCCAGCCTCGCCGATCCGGGCGGCGAGCTTGGCGCCTATCGCTGGGTGACAGTGGAGATGGCACGCCGCCGGCGGACGGCAGGCGTGCCGGCCGATAAGGCCGCGGCGCTGGTGCCGCCCGGCTGGTTCGAGCATTGGGCCGGGCTGACCTGGGCGACCGATCCGGACGGCCAGCGGCGCAACCCGCCGGCGCTGCGCGCGCCCAATGGCTCGACCGCCGATGGGCGGGAATTCTGGGCCGCCGGCAAGCCCTGGTTCGACCCGGCGAAGATAACCGCCCCGACGCTGCTGGTGCTGGGCGAATGGGATCAGGACACGCCGCCCACCATGGCGCAGACGCTGTTCCCGCTGCTCACCGCCTCCCCCGGCAAGCGGCTGGTGGTGCTGGCAGAGGGCACGCACGGAATGTGGATGGAGCGCAATCGCGGCGCGCTGTTCCAGGCGGTGCAGGTCTTCCTCGAGGAAGCTGCGGCATGATCCGGCTGCTGCTGGCGGCGCTGCTATTCGCGCTGCCGGCGCGGGCGGAATGGCCGGAGCGGCCGATCCGCATCATCGTGCCTTTCCCGCCCGGCGGCGGCACCGACAACGTCGCCCGCGTGCTGGCGCAGCACCTGCAGACCAAGCTCGGCCAGCCGGTCACGGTGGAGAATCGCAGCGGCGCCTCGGGCGTGATCGGCACCGAGGCGGTGGCCCGCGCCGCGCCCGATGGCACCACGCTGGCGATGACGGCCTCCGGCCCGCTGTCGATCCTGCCGCAGATGCTGAGCGTGCCCTACGACCCGCTGACGGGCCTGGTGCAGGTGGCAATCCCCTCGGTCGGGCCGCTGTTGATGGTGGTGCCGACGGATCGCCCGCCGCGCGATGTGGCGACCTTCATCGCCTTGGCGCGGGGGCGGCCGGGCGGCGTCAATGCCTGCTCGATCGGCATCGCCTCGCCATCCCACCTGGCGGCGGAGATGTTCTTCCGGCGCCTGGATCTGCCCTTCACCCATGTGCCCCATCGCGGCAGCGGACCGGCGCTGATCGATGCCATCGCCGGGCATTGCGACGTGCTGTTCGACAGCGTGGGCTCCGCCGGGCCGCATGTGCGTGAGGGCCGGCTGCGGGCGCTGGCCATCAGCAGCGCCGCGCGCAGCCCCGGCTGGCCGGACCTGCCGACCATCGCCGAAAGCGGGCTGCCTGGCTACGAGGCGGTGACCTGGTCCGGCCTGGTCGCGCCGCCTGGCACGCCGGCGGCGATCGTTGAGCGGCTGAACAGCGAAAGCCGTGCCGCCTTCCACGCGCCAGCCGCGCGCGCGGCGCTGGAGGCCCATGGCGCGGCGATCTCCGACCTCAGCCCGGCCGGCATGCGGCAATTCCTGGCCGAGGAGATCGCCCGTTGGGGCGCGGTGATCCGGGCAGGGAACATCAAGGTGGATTAGAGCACGCTGCGCTCACAGTCGTTCACGCACCCTGCTCTAACATTTGTTTGGTCGCGGGATTCAGCGCCTTCGGCGTTTCCGCCTCAACGCATCCCGCTCTAAGCGGCGGCTACTCCCACAGCCCCTTCGCCGCCAACCAGTCCTGCACCAGCTGCGCGACCGCGCGGTTGTTCCTGTCCATCATCATCATGTGGCTGTTGCCGGCGATGCCACGCTCCGGCAGGGCGATGACATCGACGCTGCCACCGGCGGCGCGCAGCCGGCTGTAGAAATCGAGCCCGCGCTGGCGGATCTGTGGCCAGCGCGCATCCTGGTCGATGAAGTCGCCATACAGCGCGAGCACGGGAATGTCGCGCAGCGCGGCCAGCGCCTCGGGCGTCGGCTCCCCGAAGCCCGAGGGCTCAATGAGCACCAGGGCGCGCACCTTGGCGGGCAGGGCCTGCGCGGCGCGGAAGGCAAAGAGGCCGCCCTGGCTGTGCGCCAGCACGACCGCCGGGCCGAGCTTCTCCAGCTCCGCCCGGTAGGCGGCCAGGATGGCCTGGTCGCTGGTGGTCCAGCGCGGCACCAGCTGGCGCGTGAAATGATCATAGGCCTCCACCGGGAATTGCGTCCCCGGCAGCGCCGTGCGCGTGCGATAGCTGCCCAGGCCGGGGCCGATGCGGAAACGCTCCCACGGATCGGCCTTGGTCAGGAACAGCGGCTCGCCGGCGGTAATCTCGGGATACATCGCCCAGCCGGCGCGGCCACGCTCAACCGCGTCCGAGACATAGACCGCCCAGCCCTGGCGCAGAAAATACTGCTGCCACCCTTCCCGGCCATCGGGCGTGCTCTCCCAGGTGACGCCGGTCAGCCCGCCGCCGTGCCAGAGCAGCAGCGGCGCCTTGCCGCGCAACGGGGCCGGGATGGCGTAGTGCACGTAAAGCTGTTCGACCTGATAGGTGCCGTTCGGGTCGACCCGCACCGGCACGCTGCCGGGCACCAGCGTCACCTCCTTCACCACCTTGCCGGCGACCACCGCCTCCCGCCCACCGATATGGAAGCTGCCCATGGCGGAGAGGCTGAGCGGGCCATCCGCCAGGGCCGGTCCGGCGCCGAGGAGCATGGCCAGCAGCCAGCGCCGCATCAGCGCGCGGTATAGCCGCCATCGACGCACCAGCATTGGCCGGTGACGAAGCTGGCGCGGGCGGAAGCCAGGAACAGAATCGCCTCGGCGATCTCCTCGGGCTTGCCGTAACGGCCCATCGGAATCGCCGCGACCATCTCGGCGAAGGTTTCCGGGATGGCGCGGCTGGGCGCGGTCAGCGGCGTCTCGGTCGGGCCGGGGCCGATGGCGTTCACCCGCACGCCGCGCGGCGCATATTCCAGCGCGACCGAAGCGACCAGGCCGTTCAGCGCCCATTTGCTGGCGGCATAGGCGGCCCCGGCGCGGAACCCCACGGTGCCGAGCTGGGAGGAGATGATCACCGCCCCCGGCATGGCCGAGGAGGCTTCGAGCGCCGGCAGCACCGCCCGCAGCACCCGCATGCCGGCGGTCAGGTTCAGCTCCATCAGCCGGTCCCATTCGGCATCCGTCATGCTGCCGAAGGGCTTCCGCAGCGCCATGCCGCCGCAATAGACCATGCCGTCCAGCCCACCGAGCGCGGCCGTCAGGCCGGCCAGCGTCGGCTCCACCGTCGCGCGCCGGGTCAGATCGAGGATGGCGACCTTCGCCCCGGGCTGCTCGGCCTGCACCGCCGCGCGCTCGGCCTCGGTCAGCACCGTGACGGCGAGCGCCGCGCCGCGCGCCCCGGCCAGGCGCACCGTCGCCTGGCCGATGCCCGAGCCGCCGCCGACCACCAGCAGCCGCCGAGCGGCGAGTTCGCCGCTCATGACCGCGTCCCCGAAATCTGTCCGAACAGGCCGACGCCACGCCGATGCGCCTGCCGCGCCACCGGCGACAATTCTTCCACCAGCCGCTCCTCGCGTTCATAAAACCCGTAGCGATCCTCGCCGCGCACCAGCAGCGCCATCGGGCGCACGCCATTGGTCGGGCGGCAGCGCGTCGGGATGTAGCTCAGCGTCAGGCCGATGCGCCGGTCATCGGCCCGGTTGGGGCCGGAGGCATGCAGCGTATGGGTGTGATGGATCGACATCTCCCCGGCCTTGAGCGGCGCCGGCACGCCATCCTCGGGGCTCAGCCCCTCCACCGCCAGGCTGCGGCGGATGATCGCCTCGGCATCCGGGCGATCGACATGGGTCGCCTTGCCGCGCAAATGGCTGCCAGGCAGCATCCGCATGCAGCCGGCCAGCTCGCTCGCCTCGGACAGCGCCAGCCAGGCCGTCACCTCCTCGGCCGGGTCGAGGTGGAAATAGGCGTCGTCCTGGTGCCATTCGGCGAAGGTCGGGCTGTGCGCTTCCTTGGTCTGCAAGGTGAAGTGAAGCAGCATGATGTCGGGGCCGATCAGGTCCTCCACCGCGTCCAGCACGGCGGGGTGATGCACCAGCGCATCGGCCCAGCCGAACAGCAGATGGCATTTGGATTTCTCAGGGAAGCCGAGCGGCTTGCCCTGGGCCGTCTCAAAGGCCTCCAGCGCGGCGCGATGGCGCGTCACCTCGGCCGGTGTCAGGACCGGGACCGGTGCGACATACCCCTCTCGCGCGAAGGCCGCGATCTGCGCCTCTGTCAGCTGCTTCGGCATTGCCGCTCTCCCGCCCACCAAAGCAGATGAGGCAACGCGCCCGCGAGCCTGTCAACGCCAAGCCGCAGATTGACGCCGCCGCCCGGCCGACCCAGCCTCTCCGCCAACGAGGGAGCGAGGCCATGGCCGGATCCGACCAGACGCAAAAGCCGTTCAAGCTGCGCAGCCAGCGCTGGTTCGACGACCCGGCGGACCCGGCGATGACCGCGCTCTATACCGAACGCTATCTCAATTTCGGCATGACGCGGGGGGAACTGCAATCGGGCAAGCCGATCATCGGCATCGCCCAGACCGGCAGCGATCTCGCCCCCTGCAACCGGCATCACCTCGATCTGGCCAAGCGGGTCCGCGACGGCATCATCGCCGCCGGCGGCATTCCGCTGGAATTCCCGATCCATCCGATCCAGGAAACCGGCAAGCGACCGACCGCGGCGCTTGATCGCAACCTCGCTTACCTGTCGTTGGTCGAGGTGCTGCACGGCTATCCGCTGGACGGCGTGGTGCTGACCACCGGCTGCGACAAGACCACGCCGGCCTGCCTGATGGGGGCGGCGACGGTGAACATCCCGGCCATCGTCCTCTCCGGTGGGCCGATGCTCGATGGGCATTTCCGTGGCCAGCTCACCGGCTCGGGCACCATCGTCTGGGCCGCGCGCAAGCAATTGGCGGCCGGCGAGATCGACTACGAACGCTTCATGGACCTCGTCGCCTCCAGCGCCACCAGCGTTGGCCATTGCAACACCATGGGCACGGCGCTGTCGATGAACGCGCTGGCGGAAGCGCTGGGCATGTCGCTGCCCGGCTGTGCCGCCATCCCCGGCCCCTATCGCGAACGCGGCCAGATGGCCTATGCCACCGGCCAGCGCATCGTCGGCATGGTGCACGAAAATCTCCGCCCCTCCGACATCATGACCCGTGCCGCCTTCGAGAACGCGATCCGCGCCGCCTCGGCCCTGGGAGCCTCCACCAACTGCCCGCCGCACATCATCGCCATCGCCCGGCACATGGGCGTCGAGCTGCGGGTCGAGGATTGGGACCGGCTGGGCCACGACATCCCGCTGCTGGTCGATTGCCAACCCGCCGGGCGCTTCCTGGGCGAGGCCTTCCACCGCGCCGGCGGCGTGCCGGCGGTGATGCGGGAGTTGCTGGAGGCGGGCAAGCTGCATGGCGAGGCCATCACCGTCACCGGCAAGACCTACGCCGCGACCCTCGCGCGGCTGGCGCCGCCGGACCGCGACGTGATCCGTGCCTATGCCGCCCCGATGAAGCCGCGTGCCGGCTTCGCCGTGCTGTCGGGCAACATCTTCGACAATGCGGTGATGAAGGTCTCGGTGATCGATGCCGAATTCCAGCGCCGCTTCCTCACCGATCCGCCGGGGATCTTTGAGGGCAAGGTGGTGGTCTTCGAAGGGCCGGAGGATTACCACGACCGCATCGAGGACCCGGCGCTCGGCATCGATGAGCGCACCGTCCTCGTCATCCGCAACACCGGCCCGATCGGCTATCCCGGTGCCGCGGAGGTGGTGAACATGCAGCCGCCCGCGGCGCTGCTGAAGGCGGGGATCGACACCCTGCCGACCATGGGCGATGGGCGCCAGAGCGGAACCTCCGGCAGCCCGTCGATCCTCAACGTCTCGCCGGAAGCGGCGGTGGGCGGCGGGCTCGCGCTGCTGCGCTCGGGCGATCCGATCCGCATCGACCTCAATACCCGCAAGGTGGATGTGCTGATCCCGGACGCCGAGCTTGCCGCCCGCCGCGCCGCCTGGGTGCCGCCCAAGCTGGTCCACAAGACGCCCTGGGAGGAGATCCAGCGCGGCATGATCGGGCAACTGGGCACCGGCGCCTGCCTGGAGCCGGCGACGCTCTACCTCAACATCCTGGAGACGCGCGGCGAGAGCCGGCACAACCACTGAGACCAGCGGTCAAAGGATTTGACCGCTGGTGTGGTTTTTCTGGCCCTCAATCGCCGGGCGGACACCTCCGGTGTCCTGGGCTGCGCGGCATTGGCCGCGGCGTTCAGCGGGCGAGCGGTGGCTCCTCCCGGTTCGCGCGACTGGCGGCGCCGGCCAGGAGCAGTGATGCGACGCCCAGCGCGACGAACCCCCAGCCGGGATCGACCCAGGGCTGCTTCTGGCCGCTGAGCGTCGCGATCTCGGCCCGCACATCGCTCCAGGGGTAGACCCCGGCCACCAGCGCGCCGAGCGCCGGGACGAACACCATCAGCGCCGCCCCAACCATGATCGGCGCGCGCAGGCGGGCGAGTTGCGGCAGGAAGGCCGCCGCCACCGCCAGGGCGAGCACGGCAAGCTTCAGGACGGTCATCAGCGGCACCGCTTCCCAGCTGGAGATGCCAAGCAGCGCCTTATCGGTCCCGCGGAAATGCAGCACCGGGAAGAAGAACGCCGCGATGACGGCGAGCCCGACGCCGCCAAACAGCAGCGGCAGAAAATTTTCAGTCTTGCGATCCTGCATGTGACCCTCCCTGGCCTTGGTGATTTTTTATGTAGACTTTGTAACTTATCGGTCATTTTTTCAGGGAGCGCAATCAGGCGATCACCCATCGCGCGCGGCGGCGCGTCGAGGTGCGGCCAGCATGTGGTCCACCGGGTAATTCCGCTTGATTTAAGGTCTTTATTCCTATATCATGGAGAATCCCGCTCTGGCCCAAAGCCCCCATGCGCATCGCCGACATCCCCGCCGCACCGTTGAAACCCGCCGTGTCGCCGCGCCCTCCGGCCCCGGCTGCCATGCCGGTCGGGCTGGTCTGCGGGTCCCGGACGGGCCCAGTTCGCGGTGTCCGAAACGGGCGGCGCGGCCTGCTCAACCGCCCCGATCGGCCGGCCCCGGTGCGGCGGGGCTTCAATCGCTCAATTCTTCAATTTTTTGACCCGATTCCGCTCGTCATCCCCTTGTAAAACATCGAAACTAAGCGCCGGCGGGTTGCACCTTGAGGCTCTCTCAAGCGCCTCAATTCCCCGCCCGCCCTGGAACGCGCCCGCAATGCTCCACCGCCTGTCGCTGCTCCTCGCGCTTCTGCTCGCCGGCCCGGCCCTGGCCCAGCCACTGCTCGGCCATGGCGGCCCGATCCGGGCGCTCGCCAGCCTCGCCGATGGGCGGCTGGCCAGCGCGGGCTTCGATCAGGCGATCATCCTCTGGCAGGCCGAGGCCGGCCGCGCGGAACGCGTGTTGCGTTGGCATGGGGAGGCGGTCACCGCGCTCGCAGCCCTTGCTGACGGGGGCCTGGCCAGCGCCGGGGAAGATGGCCGCATCGCCCTGTGGCCAGCAGCACCGGGACCAGCGCCGGCGCGGGTGCTGGCCGCCGGCCAGCCGGTTACGGCGCTGGCGGTGGGGCCGGGCGGGGCGCTCGGCGCCGGCCTGCGCGACGGCAGTCTGCTGGTCTGGCCCAACCCCGCCACCGCGGCGCAGCCGCAGCCCGGCCATACCGGGCCGCTGCATGGGCTCGCCTTCACCCCGGCCGGTCTGGTGAGCGCCGGCTATGACGGCCAGCTGCTGCTGTGGGAGGCTGCCGGGCCGCGCCCGCTGCTGCGGCACGATGCACCGCTCAATGCCCTGCTGGCCCTGCCGGATGGCGGGCTGGCGGTGGCCGCGGCCGATGGCGCGCTGCTGCTGCGGGACGCCGATGGCCAGCTGACGCGGCGGGAGGCCGGGGCGCGCCCGCTGATCGCCCTGGCCGCCAGCCCGGATGGCCGCGTGCTGGCGGCGGCGACACTCGGCGGTTCGGTCGGGCTCTGGTCGCTCCCGGCAGGGCGGCTGCTCCGGCTGCTCGACGGGCCCGGCTTGCCGGTCTGGTCGCTGGCCTTCGCCGCCGATGGCCAGCGGCTTTGGACCGGCGGGCAGGATGGCGGGCTGCGCGGCTGGGCCGTGGCCAGCGGCACGCCGCTCGGCCCGCTGGCCGCGCCGGCCGAGGCGACACTGCCGGCCGGCGTCGAAGCCGAGGGCGCGCGCGTCTTTCGCGCCTGCCAGGCCTGCCATGCGCTCGCCGCCAGCGG
This sequence comes from uncultured Paracraurococcus sp., assembly GCA_903896535.1. Taxonomy (GTDB): domain Bacteria; phylum Pseudomonadota; class Alphaproteobacteria; order Acetobacterales; family Acetobacteraceae; genus CAITYE01. The sequence continues at coordinate 4,434 of CAITYE010000162.1, read as the reverse complement.
CCCGCCCATGGCCGGGCCGCATCTCAGCGGGCTGTTCGGCCGCCGCATGGGCAGCGTCGCCGGCTATGCCTATTCGCCGCGCCTCGCCCAGGGCGACATCACCTGGGATGCGGCCAGCCTCGCCGATCTCTTCACTCGCGGTCCGGATGTGGTGACGCCAGGCACGCGCATGCCGGTGCAGCGGCTGAGCGAGCCGACCGAGCTGGCGGCGCTGCTCCGCTTCCTGGAACAGGCGACAGGCGCGGGCCGGGTCCAGTGATGCTGCGGCACCCGGGCTCGGCCCTATGAGGCTTTGACCGGTGGTCTTAGAGCAGGATGCGTTCGCATTCGCTCACGCATCCTGCTCCCACGTTTGTTGGGTCCTGGGATTCAGCGTCTTCAGCGGTTCCGCCTCAACGCATCCCGCTCTCGAGCAACCGGGCAATGGTCACGCGGCGGTGCTCCCGATCCTCCAGCTCCCGCGTCGTCGGGACATCGTAACGGGCGATGGGGGAAAGCCCGTCCTGCGGCAGATAGGCGCGGCCCGGATCGGCGATCCAGACCTCGGCGCCGGCTGCCGCCAAGCCACGCAGCCAGGGCAGGATATGGGCCGTCATCGGCGCCTCGTAACAGACATCGCCGGCCAGGATGAGATCCCAGCGACCGGCCGTGCCCACGACATCGCCGGCCAGGGTCGCGACTGTGGCGCCGTTCAGCGCCGCGTTGACAGCGATGGCGGCGATGGCCAGGGGATCGATCTCCGCCGCCTCGACGCTCGCCGCCCCGGCGCATGCGGCGGCGATCGCCGCCAGGCCGCAGCCGGCGGCGAAATCCAGCACCCGGCGGCCGGCGACGCGGCCGGGCTCATCCAGGATCAGCCGCGCCATCGCTTGGCTGCCCGGCCAGGCGAAGGCCCAGAAGGGTGGCTCGATCCCCTGCGCGCCGAGCCAGGCTTCGCTGGCCTGCCAGATCGGCGTGATCTCGCTGGCAAGGTAGAGAGCGATTTCGGGCACCAGCACGGCATGGCCCGGCGCGGTCTGGGCACGAATGAAGGCCGCCGGGTCCTTTGCCGGGTCCGTCACAGCCGGCCGAGCAGGAAGGCGCCGGCGATGGCCAGCCCGGCCGCACGGTTCGACTGGAACAGCCGGAGGCAATGCGCCGGGTCGTCGATGTCGAGGGTGATCACCTGCTGCCCCAGCAGCCACACCGCCGGCAACAGCCCGGGCAGGAACCACCAGGACAGGCCGGCCAGCCAGCCGGCCAGCACAAGCAGGCCGACCAGCAGCCCATAGCAGAGCGCGACGAAGCCCCGCGTGCGTGCACCCAGCAACAGCGCGGCGGAGCCGATGCCGACCTTGGCGTCGTCCTCCCGGTCCTGGTGCGCGTAGATCGTGTCGTAGCCCAGAATCCAGACAAAGCCCGCCAGCCAGAGCACGAGGCCGAGCGCGCCGAGCTGCCCGGTCGCCGCCGCGATCCCCTCCGGCGCCGCCCAGGAAAAGACGCAGCCTAGGATCACCTGCGGCATGGCGATGACGCGCTTGGCCAGCGGATAGAGCACGATCGGCAACAGCGCCGCGAGCCCCAGCAGGATCGCCGCGCGATTGAGCTGGACCAGCACCAGCAAGCCGATCAGACAGAGCAGGGCGAGGAAGCCGATCGCCTGGCGCGGGGTGACGGTGCCAGCGGCCAGCGGCCGGCCGCGGGTGCGCTCCACGCGCCGGTCGATGTCGCGGTCCCAAAGGTCGTTCACCACGCAGCCGGCGCCGCGCATGGCGATGGCGCCAATGCTGAAGAGCAGGGCGAGGCGTAGCCCCTCGGCCCAGGAGGGCGCGGCCAGCGCGAAGGCCCAGAAGCCCGGCAGCACCAGCAGCCAGCTCCCGATCGGCCGGTCCAGCCGGGCCAGCAACGCATAGGGCCGCCAGCCCTCGGGCAGCCGGGCGACCCAGCCCTCCCGGCGGATATCGGTGAAGCCTTGCACGTCCGCTCCGTTGCAGCGAAAGGGCGGCATGTCCACCCCAAGGCTCCATTGCGACCAGCGCCTCGTCGATGCGGCGGAGGTCGTGGCGACACCGGGTCAAGCGCATTACCTGGGTGGCGTCATGCGCCGCGCCGTCGGCGATGCGGTGACGCTGTTCAATGCCGAGGACGGCGAATGGGCGGCGGTGATCGCCAGCCTGCGCAAGGACCGGGCGAGTTTCCGGCTGGGCGCGCGGCAGCGCCCGCCAGAACCCATGGCCGACACCCGCCTGCTGCTGGCGGCGTTGAAGCGCGACGCCATGGGCTGGGCGATCGAGAAGGCGACCGAGCTGGGCATCGGGATGATCCAGCCGGTGCTGACCCGCCGCTCGGTGGCCGAGCGGGTGAATGGCGAACGGCTGAGCGCCATCGCCCGCGAAGCTGCCGAGCAATGCGAGCGGCTGTCGGTGCCCGCCATCGCCCCGGCCAAGCCGCTCGCGACGGTGCTCGATGCCTGGGATGGGGCGCCCTTGCTGGTCGGCGCCGAGCGGCTGGCGGTGCCGCCCCTTGCCCAGGCGGCGGCCGACCTGGCCCCGCCCTGGGGCCTGCTGATCGGGCCGGAGGGGGGCTTCGATCCGCTGGAGCTTGCCGACCTCCGCCGCCGGCCCTGGGCGCGGCCGGTCAACCTCGGGCCGCGGGTCCTGCGGGCGGAGACGGCAGCGGTCGCGGCGCTCGCCGTTCTGCAATCCTTGGCCGGCGATTGGACGCCGCGTTGAGAGTCTGCGAAAGAGGGGAGTAAGGGGTGCTGGTCACCTGATCGCTGGCAGCTTCGGACCCCGAGGCCGCGGCCCGAGCATACGGAAACGCACGATGTCCAACCCGGGCGAAGCCGACCTGACCCCGATCACGGCGCGTCGGCAACTGGCCGAATGGTTCGCCGCCGGCAGCAAACAGCGGGCGGGCTGGAAGGTCGGCACAGAGCACGAGAAATTCGGCTTCTACCGCGACGGCTACGCGACGCCGCCCTATGCGCCCGACGGCATCCGCGCGGCGCTGGAGGCGCTGGCCGTCCGCGGCTGGGAGCCGATCCTCGATGGTGGCAATCCCATCGGGCTGAAGCGCGGCGGGGCCTCGGTCAGTCTGGAGCCGGCCGGGCAGTTCGAGCTTTCGGGCGCTGTGGTCGCCGATGTACACGCGACGCACGCCGAGCTGCAGGCGCATTTGCGTGAGGTGCACGCGGTCTCCGAGCCGCTCGGCCTGGGCTGGGCCGCGCTCGGCTTTCATCCGCTGCATACGCGCGAGCAGATGCCCTGGATGCCGAAGGGTCGCTACGCGATCATGCGGCGCTACATGCCGACCGTCGGCGCGCTCGGTCTCGACATGATGACCCGCACCTGCACGGTGCAGGCCAATCTGGATTATGGCGACGAGGCCGATATGGTCGAGAAGCTGCGCATCTCGCTGGCGTTGCAGCCGGTGGCGACCGCGCTGTTCGCCAACTCCCCGCTGACCGAGGGGCGCCCGAACGGCTTTCTGACCTTCCGGTCCCAGATCTGGACCGATACCGACAATGCCCGCAGCGGCATCCCCAGCATCGTGTTCGAAGCCGGCTTCGGCTTCGAGCGATTCGCTGAATGGCTGCTCGACGTGCCGATGTATTTCGTGATGCGCGACGGCAAGTGGCTGGATGCGGCGGGCAAGAGCTTTCGGGCCTTCCTTGACGGCAAGCTCGACATCCTGCCGGGCGAGCGCGCCACCATGGGCGATTTCGCGGACCACGTGACGACCGCGTTCACCGAGGTCCGGCTGAAGCGCTTCCTGGAGATGCGTGGCTCAGACGTTGGCAGCCCGGCGATGATCGTAGCGCAGGCTGCGCTCTGGGTCGGGCTGCTTTACGATGATGCGGCGCAGAAGGCGGCCGCGGCACTGGTGCGGTCCTGGACGGTGGAAGATATCCGCGCCCTGCGGGCCGCGGTACCGCGCACGGCGCTGCGTGCCGAGCACCGCGGCCGGCCGGTGCAGGCCATCGCCGCCGATGTCCTGGCCATCGCCCGCGACGGCCTGAAGGCACGCGGCCTCGGCGAGGAGGTCTATCTGGCCCCTCTCGATGAGATTGTCTCTAGCGGACAGACCCAGGCGGACCGGCTGCTTGCGCTGTATCACGGCGCCTGGCGAGGCGATGCGCGCCAGGCCCTGCTGCACACCGAAGTTTAGCGCCGATCGCGTTGAGATGGTCGCATCTGACCGCGTGACGATGCCCTAGAGCATGCTGCGTTCACATGCGTTCACGCAGCCCGCTCTAGCATGTGTTGGATCGCGCGATTCAGCGCCTTCGGCGATTCCGCCTCAACGCATCGCGCTCTAGAGCATGCTGCGTTCACATGCGTTCACGCAGCCCGCTCTAGCATGTGTTGGATCGCGCGATTCAGCGCCTTCGGCGATGCCGCCTCAACGCATCGCGCTCTAGGCCGGCTCGGGTTCCAGCATCAGGTTGCTGCC
>CAITYE010000161.1 GCA_903896535.1 uncultured Paracraurococcus sp. | reverse complement strand
CGTGGTGAACTCGATAGCTTCTGTCCGTGTCGCCATCGCCAGGACCATCGCCCGAACGCTGCCGCGATGCCCATGTTGTCAGCGGATCAGCCGTAAAACTCAATTTATGACACAGTAAGACTATGGGCCGGCGATGCCCTTCGCCTTCTGCCGCACTTGCTCCACCCGCTTGACCCACCCCCGCCCGAACGCAGCAAAGGTGCTGAGGCTGCGGTAGAACGCGATACGCCCCGCCGCGAGCCTGTCGACCAGCGCCGCGGTATCGTTCACGCCCCGCACCGCCCGCAGCGTTGCCGGCCCGATCGCCCCGTCCGGAAAGGCCCCGACCGCCTCCTGCAGCAGCCGCACGGCGCGCGCCGGCCCAGCGTTCACCGCGAAGTCGAACACCATCAGGTCGACGCCTGCCGGCAGGTCGTCCCCGCGGATGGTGTTCCAGTAGTTCGCCCGGTAGATGGCCGCTGCCTCGCCGCGCCCGAGATGGCGGACATCCTCGGTGCCGACCGGCGCATGCCGCCAGGCCGCGAGCGTCCGGGCGGTGATGCCGAGATTGGTCGCCCCGCCGGGATCCCGCGGGTCGTTCACAAAGCCGCCCTCGGCGGCGAGGATCACCGCTAGGCAGGCCTCAAAGCGCGAGGCGGGCGTCACGCGCCCGGCAAGCGAGGCGCTCATCTCAACGCCCCCGCGCCAGCGGTCGCAGGCTTTCGGTCGCCACGCCGCGCGCTTTCTCGATGGTGCGCAGCGTGCCGAGGCCGAGCATGCCGAACAGCAGCTCCCAGAGACTGCCATCGAGCGTCGGCAGCGGCGGCACCTTCAGGCCCTGCACCGCCAGCGCCCAGCCCAGCAGCGGCGCGATCAGGAACTGGTAGGCGAGCGCCAGGACGCAGACCCAGCCCGCCCCCGGCCGCCAGCCCGCGACAAAGACCGAGGCGGCCTGCGCCTCCTGCTGGTTGGCGTTCATCTGCGCGGCATCGGTCGCCTGCAACGTGGCGGTGAGCTGGGCCTCCGCCTCGGCGGCGGCCTTGGCGCGGGCCTGCGGGTCGGGGATGAGCGCGGCGAGGCGCTCCAGGATCGGCGCGAGGGCCGGCAGCAGCAGGGGCAGCATTACTTGGTCTCCTTGGTGAGGCGGTTGGCCAGGGCGCGTTTCACGCTCTCCCAGCCGATGAGGCCGGCGGCGATGCCGGTGGCGATGGCGCCGTGCAGGCCCCAATGGGCGGCGATGGCGGCCTCGGCGGCGGCAAAGCCGGTGCAGGTCATGACGACCGCATCCAGCAGGACGACGCGCCAGGGCCGGGGTGGTCCGGCATAGGTGAGCAGGCGCAGCAGGGCGGCGCCGGCGCCGATGGCGAGGAGGGGCAGATGCGCGGCGGCGCCCGCGGCCTCGCGGGCCGCGGTTTCGGTGGGATCGGTCATGTCGGGTCCTTCAGGAGAGGGTGAGGCGGAGCGATCCGGCTGGCCGCAGCGCGACGGTGGGGCTGAGGGCGGGGCGGAGGCTGAGGTGGAGGCGCAGCCGGAGCAGGCTGCCGGCCTCGACCAGGGCGAGAACGGTGTCGTCGTCGTCGACCAGCGGGACGATGGCGCCCGCAGATGCGACGCCGGCGCTGGCGAGCAGATCTGGCGATGCCCGCAGGCCGGCATCGCCGCTGATCAGCGCCAGGAGGAGGCCGGTCGGTATCTGGTCGGGCAATACGAGCCCGGAACTCCCTCGGCCGATGGCTTGGCTCGCCGCGCTCAGCCGGTCGGGAGCAGCCAGAAGCCCGGACTGCACGCGGGCGATCGATTGCCAGAGGCCCGTCGCAGCGTCAGCCAGCGGCACCAGCCCGGCACCCCCGCGCGCGACGGCCAGGGCCAGGCCGACCAAGCCATCCCCCTGCTGGCGGAGGGCAGCGGTCGTACTGGCCAATGCCAGTGCCGTGGCAACGCCTCGGTCGCCCCCAGCCGTTGAGGCCATGCTGGCGTGCACCAGGGCCTGCCCCAGGGCCGCGGCGGAATCCCCAGCCTGCCGCATCGCGCCGGCTGCACTGGCGGTTGCAGCGCCCAGAGCGGTTAAGCCGTCCCCCCGTGGCAGCAGCGTCGCACTACCAAGCCCGATCGCCTGCCCAATCGCAGAAATGCTGTCCGCCCCGGGCCGCAGCGCCGCACTCGCAGAAATAACCGGCAGCCCTGCCAGGCCCGCCAGCGGCGCGCCCGCCAGCGGGGCAAGGCCAAGCATGCCTCAGGGCGCCTCGGCCGGGCCGACATCGCGTAGCAGTTCGTCCCGCCGCGCCGCAGAGAGAACCCCGGCCGCGACGGCACGATCGAGCAGCGGCCCAATCTCCGGGCTGTCGAGATCAATCCGACCCCGCGCCAAGGCCCCCGCCCAGGCATAGGCAATGGCGGGGTCCTGCAGCAGCGCCGCGTATTCCTCCGGCGTCACCCGCCGCAGGAAATCCGCCGCCGAGATGATCCGCCGCACCGGCACCGCCGCCGCCATGCTTGCGAGATAGGCGGCCAGCTCCGCCTCGGTCATCGGCCGCGGCCCCTCCGCGTCGCAGACGATCGGCGTCATGCAAGCCTCCGCACAGTGATCCGGGTGGGGGTCGAGAAGGTGCCGCCGGTGCCATCGACCAGGAAGTTCAGGCCGGTGATCTGCATCGCCGAGCCCATCCACCCCCCGACATGGGAGACGCTGGTATGGGTCCCCGGCGATGCCGCGGCGCGGGTGAAGTAGCGCGGCAACTCGCCATTCTTGCCGGTGCAGAGGATCGCGTGAAAGAACGCCTGGGTGCCCGCCGGCCAGGCCACCTGAAACCCGGCATAGCCGTTCTGGTACCAGCCGTAATTGGCGCCGTCGTAGTTGTAGTTGCCGCCAAAGACGTAGCCGCTGGTCAGCGGCGCGCTCGGCGAGGCCGCGGTATAAAACTGCATCAGCGCCGCATTGCCGTTCGAGGTGTTGAGGCCATAGCCAAAGACCTCCAGCAGCGCGGCATCGGCAATCCAGGACTGCGCCGCCGGGGTAAAGGCGATCGCACTGGCGCCATTGACCGCAGCGATGGTCGCCTCGCGGGTGCCGAGCGTGCCGGCGGTATCCAACAGGTTCACCAAGCCGCCCGGCACTTTAACACCGCCGAGGGTGGTGGCGCTGGCCGGCGCGACCGCACCCCCGCCCGCCGCCCAGCCGGGACTGCCGCCCGCCCCGCCGCTGGTCAGCACCTGGCCCGCAGTGCCGGCACCGATCGCCACCTCGATCAGCGCGGCGAGCCCATCGGCCGCGGTCGGGGTGATAAAGACCTGCCGCGTCCCGGCCGCCCAGGACACTGCCGCACCGGCATTGCTGCTGGCCCGAATGCTCGTCCGGGCCAGGCTATTGCCGCTGCTGGCATAGGTACCGAGCCCGGTCTCCCATTCACCCGTAACAGGGTCGACCGCCGCATAGGGCACGACCTCGCCATTGCCGCAGGCCCCGGCAAAGGCCCGATAGCCCGAGACCGCCACGCCCAGCGCATAGGCGCCGGTGCCCGTGGTGACGCTGGTCACCTGGACCCGATCATAGAGGGTGGGCATGGCCGGCGGCTCAGGCGTTGCTGGCGGTGATGGTCAGGCTGGCGATCTGGACAGTCTGGGTCGCCACCAGGTTGAAGTTGTCGAGCACCATGTCGGGGCTGAGGGTGATGCTCGCGCCGCTGGCGATGCCGGCGGTGCTGGGCGCCGAGAGGGTGATGGTCGAGCCGCTGATGGTGGCGATGCGGGCCCCGCTCGGCACGCCGGTGCCGCTGACGGCCATGCCGACCGCGATCTGGGCGGTATTGATCGCGCTGGCAAAGGTCAGGACGGAGCCCCCGGCCGCGGTTGCCGCGCTGGTCGAGAGGCTGCGGGCCATGCCGGCGAGGCCCTGGAGATGGGCGGTGCCGCCGCTGGTGAGGGCGCGGAAATAGCCGAGGGAGCCATCATTGCCGGCGCTGCAGGTGGTGCTCGGCGTCCCCGTCAGGCCGATGCTGCCGCCGCTGGCCGCGGCCAGCGTGGCGCTGGCAAAGGTCGCCACCAGGGTACCGCTGGCGGCGGTGGCGACATCGGCTGGGATGGCGCCGCCCAAAAGCTGGATCTGAAAGGGACTGCCGAGGACGGTGCGGATCGCCTCCAACTGGGCGGTCCGCAGGGCGCTGGAATACTGCGTGGCCATGATCGCTCCTATGGAATGACGAGGCTGGGCTCGATGAGGGCGCGGGCCTCGACGGCCTGGGGGTGGGGGCCGGTGCAGGCGGCGCGGAGCCACCACTCGCCGGCGTGATCGGCGAGGAGGTGGGCGCGGTAGAGGCCGGTGCCGCGGCTGCTAACGGTGAGGCTGCGCAGCTCGCCGCTGGGGCTGCGGGCCTGGACGGTGACGCCGGTCGCCTCGGTTGGCAGGCCCTCGGCATCGGTAAAGGCCAGCTCGACCTCGATGGTCGAGCCGATGACCAGGCGCAGCAGGGGCATGGGGCCTCCCTAGAGGCGTTCGACCAGGCGAAAGCCGCGCTCGCCGAGCGGGAAGTTGCTCCGGGTGATCGCGGCCTCGTCGCCGGGCGCGGCAATGGCTCCCCAGAGGGACCGGCGGTTGCGCTCGATTTCCGAGAGGCTGAGGTCCGGTATCCAGAGCGTCTCGCCGGCGGCGCCGAGGGTGCGGAGCAGGCTGCGATGCTCGGCCCGGTCGGTGCTGGCGAGCGGCACCTGGAAGGTGGCAATGCGCGGATTGGCGAGGGCGGGGCTGACGAACTCGGCGCCGGTGAGCGGGTTGCGCTCGCGCTGGTCGAGGATGAGGCGGCCCTCGCGGATGCCGTATTGATGGCCGTAGCGGAGCCGCCAGAGCCGGCCGATCACGAGCAGGCCGATATCGCGCGTGGCGGTGACGGGATCGTCGAGCCAGAGCGTGAGATAGCGAACGGGCACCGCCGCCGGCAAAATTGTGATCAGCGCGCCGGTGGCCTCGTCATCGGTGTCATCGGCGATGTTGCGCTTGCCGGACCAGGATGATGCGCCGCCGGTGCTCCACTGCCATTCATAGGCGCCGCTGCGCATGGTCGTGGAGAGCACGGCCATGCAATCGACCGGCCGGGCGGTCCCGAGATCGACGTAAAGGGCAACACCCGTGGCGCCGGCGAGGCGCGTCCGCACGCGCGGCTGCGGGTCGAGCAGGTTGGACAGCGGCAGCGTGGCCGGCGGGGATGGCCAGGACGAAAGCGCGACGCCAGCGGCGCGCGCCCAGTTATCGGCGAGAAAGGCGCCCGCCATCAGCTGGGCACGCCGACGAGGGTGATTTCGAGCCGGCGCGCGGCGATGCGCTCGCGGTAGGCGACGACCACCCCGAAGATCCCGGCATCGAGGCCGTAGGCGGGATAGGCGATCTGGCCGAGCATGCCGACCTCCATCTGGCCAAGGTAGCGATCGGTGACGAGGCGAAAGGCCTGTGGGCCGCGTGCTGTCCAATCCCGCAGGCGGTTGGCGCGGGCCTGGGCGGCGGCCTCGTCGGCGTAGAGGCCGGGCAGGCTGAGGCTCCGCTGCAGGGCGACGCGGCTGGTAACGGTCGTACTCTCCGCCCGAGCGACGGATTGCGGGGATGCCAACCTGGCCCGGTCTGCCGCCGTCACAGCACCGGCGATATCGCTGGCTGGCGACCAGTTGCGGCCCCAGGCGATTTCGATGGCGCGCGGTAGGGGTGCAAAGGCCGCCGGCAGCGGCAGGGGTTCAAGGGCGACGATCCACCAGGGCTGGATGTCGAACTGCGCCGTGGTGTCCGCCGAGAAGGGATCGACGAGCCGCAACCGGCCCTGGCGATCGCCGGCCAGGATGGCGCCGCACCCTGCCAGGATGGCCTCCGCCGCGGCCTGGGCGCTGGTGACGTCGGCCCCTTGATAGAAGCCGATGGCGCCCGGCAGGTCCGCGGCAGCCGCCGTCCATGCGTCGCTGTCGAAGTCGCCGGCGACAAAGCCGCCACCGAGGCTTTCGAGCAGGCGCCGCAGCGCGGCGGAACCAGCCTCCACATAGCCGCCGGCGGCGTCGCCCTGGACATCGGCCGTAACCGCGCCATCCGGCGACCCGCCGAGTTGCAGGGCGCCGTACCCGGGCCAGTCGCGGGCCTGGCCCACGGTGGGGACGCCGCCCACCAGGGTCTGCGTCACACCGCGAATACGAACGCTCGTATGAGCCTGGATGCCGCGCCAATGCGTCTGGTAGGTCGGCAGCGCCCCGGCGCCGAGGTCGATATTCCCCAGGTACACCGGCGCCACGTTAAAGCACCGCCCGAGGGCCACGGGCTTGGGGCGCCCCTTGAGATCTGCCTGTCCCTCGAGGCCGCCTGTCCCGGCATAGAGCGTCGGCTGCAGCGGCGTATTCAGGCGGTCGGTGGCATCGGCGACAATGATGCGGGCGCGGCGATTGGCAGCGCGGTCGATGCTGGCGACCACGCCGGCAAAGGCCAAGCTGGTACCGGCATAGTCGGTGCCCGCGTCCGAGGCACTGGAATCGACAACCGTCGCCGTGCGGATCGCAACCGCCCGTCCGGTCGCCGTGTCGTAGCGGGCGAGATCGGCGAATAGGCCGTCGACATCGTCCGCCTCGGCGATCGCCACCGCCAGCGCGGCGCGGCCACCCAGGCCGAGCGCATCCATGGCGCCAACGGATAGCTCGACATCGCCGACCAGCCGCGGCTGATAGAGCGCCGGGGCACCGCCCACCGTGCCGATCCAGCCGGCAGACGCCAGCCGCAGGACGGCGATGTTTTGCTGCGCCGCGAGGCCAGCCGGGAGCGTCGCCGGGGCATAGGCGCCGGCGGCGACAAAAACCTCGAACATCTAGAAATTATCCGATCGGCCGGATCGTCACTTCGAGCAGGATGACGACGGCGCGCGGCTGGCCGCCGGCGGACAGGATCGGCCTCATGCGAGGAACCTCTCGGGATCAGCGCCGAGCCCGATCAGGAAGTCGCGCACCATGGCATCATCCTTGGCGATGCGCTGCGCGGCGTCCCAGCGTTCGCGGAGCAGCAATTGGGCATCGGTCAGGGCGGCGTCCGGCTCGCCCCGGCCGAGCGCCGTGAGGGCCTTGCGCAGCAGACCGGCCGCGCCGAGGCGCTCGACCAGCACGAGCTTGTCGATATAGAGCGGGGCCGGCGGGGTTGCTGGTGCCTCCGGCGCCTCGATGACGAGCGCTGCCATGCCGCCGGCCCGGGCGATCGCCTCGATCAGCGGTGCCTCGACTGGCGCGGGCTCGTCGACCGTCAGGCGATGCGCCGCCATCGCCGCCATGAAGGCCTCGACACGCGGCGCCAGGTCCTCGCCAAAGGCCGCTGCCGCGGCGTGCGGCACGCGGAGCGGCGCCAGGGCTGGCACCGTGGACGCCGCGGGGGGCGGCACCCCATCCTCTGGCGCGGCGACGGTGACAGGCGCGCCTGTGGCGCCCGGTGGCGCGGCGGGGGCGTGGTGGAGCAATGCCGCGAGGTCTGCGGGCTCGGTCATGCAGGGCTCCGGGGATTGGCGCTACGCGCCGGCAAAGAGAGCGAAGTTCAGCGCCAGATAGGGCGGCATGTTCTGACTGCCGCCGCTGCCCGACCATTGGTTCCAGATCCCGGTCCCTGAGCCGTTCAGCCAGATGCCGGTGGTGGCGGGCTGCACATAGGCGTCGAGGGTTTGGATGCTGCCGCTGGTCCCGGTGGCAGAGTCATGGTTGATCCCGTTGTAGTCGCCCATCACCCGGTTCAGCCGGACCGGGTTGTGGCTATGGCCCGGGTCGTTGACGTAGTGGTTATGGCCGGGATCGCTGATCCCGTGGGTGTGCGCCTGCGCCCGCTCGTTGCCGCCGGCCGCGCCGAGCCAGGTGGCGTCGCAGCCGGAGCCGGCGACGGTGATCCGGCCGGCAAGGCTGCCGCCGAGATTGTCCTGGCCAAAAATTGCCCGACCGCGCAGGTCGGGCAGCGTAAAGGTCGTGCTGCCATCGCCTCCGCCATAGATCGTGCCGATGGCCGCAAAGAGGGCTGAGTAGCTGCTGCGGCTGACATTGCGGCCATCCGGCCAGAGACAAAGCGGTGGCAAATATGGCAGCGCCAGCGGGATCACCTCGCCGATCGCGCGGCCAAAGCTCGGCGGTGCGGTGAGCCCCGCGGTCCAGTAGCCGGCCCCGACCAGGAAGCATTCTGCGCTGTGCCCCGGGCGCAGGGTGACATAGGAGCCGTTGATGGTCTCCCCACTCGCGGCACCGATGTAAATATCATAGGGCCCGCCGAGATGGCGGACGAGCAGCGAGGCGCCGATTGGCAGGGCGGTGCTGGCCGGCAGGGTCAGGGTGCCGCCGCCGCTGCCGGTGTAGAGCACGAGATTGCCGCTCTCGGTGGGCGTCAGCACGGTCGAGCCCGCGACGGTCAGCACCATGCGATCCGCCGGGTCGAGCCAGGCAAAGACGTCCTTGGTGCCTGCTGGCAGCGCGACGGCCGCTCCGGCATTGCTGCTGGCGATGATGGTCGAACGGGTCAGGCTGCCGGGCAGGCCGCCATCAAAGGTGCCGATGCCGATTTCAAAGCCGGCGGACCAGCTGACGCAGTAGCGAATGTGCAGCGCGCTGGCGCCAAAGGCCGCGATGAAGTTCCGGGCGCTGGTTGGCCCGTAGTTCAGGACGAGCGAGCCGTAGCCGTTGGTATCCGTGCTCTGCTGGGCGCGGAGGGCGGGGAGCGGCATGGCGGTTCCTCAGGCGGCGATGCGGCGCAGCAGCGCCTCGTTCTGGCTGGTCAGGCGGCGCAGTTCGGTGACGACCTGCTGCAGCACATCGGCGCTGGCCTGCCCGCTCGAGAGGATGGCGGCCTCGACCCGATCGGTGCCGCTGGCCTGGATTTCCAGAAGGGCCGCAAGGTTCGCGGGATCCCCGCCCGGGGCCGTTGTGCGCAGCGTGCCGGCGACGTCGGCCACCAGCCCGGCATAGCGTTCGGAGGTGCCGAGAAAGCTGCGGGCGACCGGGAGGACGGCCTGGGCGACGCGGGAGAAGTCGGCGATGGTCTCCGGGGTGGTATTGCTGGAGAGCGCCTGCTTGGCCTGGTTCAGCGCCTGGAGGCCGGAAAAATACTGCGCCTCTGGCGAGAGCCCGCCCATGCCGCCAAAGCTCAGCTGCTCCAGCAAGCCGCGGGAGGCGCTGGCGATCTGCTGCTGCTTGGCGCTCTCGGCAGCGACGGCGGCGTCGCCGTATTGCTTGATGACGGCGAGGCGTTCGTCGGCGATGGTCTGCTCCAGCCGGGCGATGCGATCGGCATAGTCCTGGGTCCCCTCGAGGCCGAGGTTGAACAGCGTGTCCTTGAGGGTGCGCAGTTCCTGCCGGGCCTGCTCGTCAAAGCCCGTGAGCGAGGCGCCCTGGGTGTCGCCGGAGAGGGTCATGCGCCGGGCCGTCAGGTTGGCATCGATGCTGGCAAGCTGGTTTTGGCGGTCATCGTTCAGCCGCGCGATACGCGCGTCCCTCTGCTGCACGAGGGCTGTTTCGGAGATGCCCAGTTCTCGTGCCTTGCCGATGGCGGCGTCGTAGGTCTGGGTGAGACTGTCGATGGACGCCTTGAAGGCGGCGACGCGCTCGGGCTTGGTCAGGGCCTCATAGGTCTGCGTCACGAAATCGGCGGCAGCGATCTGCTGCTGGAAACCGCCGGCGTTCGCCAGGGCGGTGTTCACCGTGGCGTTGGTGGACGACAGCCGCAGCCCGCCCATGTCGATGCTGTTCGGGTTCGGCGATGCCGCGCCGAAACCGACCACGCCGGTTCCAGCGGAGAAGGTCAGCCCGCGCTGGCTGGCTTGCTGGTTCAGCGCATCGATCTGCGCCTGGACCTGGGCGGTGGAGGCGCCGGCATCCCAGCGATTGCCGCCGGAGCCCGTGATGATCAGCTGCCCGTTCGGCCCAATGCCATAGCCCACATCGCCGCCAGAGCGTGCCGCCATGCCGCCCTTGGTGGGCCCGAACATGGCGCCACCAGCGCCGCCAGCCGCGCCGCCGATCAGGCCGCCGATGACGGTGCCAACACCCGGCAGCAGGATGGAGCCAATCGCGGCGCCGGCCAGCGAGCCAATACCGGCGCCGATCGTGCCGCCCGGCCCGATGGTGCCGCGGGAGCTGCCCACCAGGGACGAAGTCATCATCCCCGCGCCAAAGCCGAGGCCAACACCGCCGAGCGCCTGGCCATAGGTCACGCCAGCCAGCCCCACCGCCGACGGCGTCGCCGGGCCCATCAGCCCGACCGCCTCCAGGCCGCCGAGCGCCTGATTGGTCGAAGTGGCTAGCGCAGTCTGGCCAAGGATGGGTGCCCCAAGCAGCCCGGACAGGCCGCCCGCGCCAAACACGCTCCCCAGCCCCGACAGCAACGAGCCACCGCCACCACTGCCCATCGCCGCATCCAGCGTCGGCCGCGTACCCCCCAGCAGGCTGTTCGACAGCGGATTGACCAGCGCCAGCTTGGCCAGGTCCGCCGCCAGCGAGGCCACAATGCCCCGGGCGACGTTCGAGAAATTCGCCGCGCCCTTCTCGCCCATGAGGAACGCATTGACGAGACCGGAACCCAGCCGATCGACTGCGGTCTCGGCCACGCGCGAGACAGCATCCTCAGATTGCCGACGAAACTGCTCTGCCGCCTGCTGCTGCTGCTCGACGATCCGCCGCGCCTCGTCCTCCCGACGCTTGGCCTCGGCCGCGCTGCGATCGTCCGCCCTCTTGTCGGCCTTCTGCCAAAAATCCTCCCAGCCCTGGTCGAGCGTCGCCGCGTCCCGCCCCGCGGCTTGCGCCGCCGCCTGCGCGCGCCGCTGCGCCTCGGTCGCGTCCTGCTCGCGCTGCTTCTGCGCCGCCTCCGCCGCCTTGCGCTCCGTCTCCAGCGCCGCCCGGCTGGCCACGAGATCGCCAATCCGCTGCTGGAACTCCGGCCGCGCCTTGGCCATGGCCTCGGCGATCTGCCCCTCCGCCATGCCGCTCTGGCGCAGCGCCTTCTCATAGGCCTCCAGCTGCCTGGTGAGTTCTGCCAGCACCTCCGCCTGCTGCTTTTGGCCGGCAGTGACCCGGTCCAGCGCCTCCAGGCCACCCGCCCGCAGCGCCTCGATGCGCGCCTGCACCAGGGCCATGTCGGCATTGATCTGCGCGACCGCCGCGTCGCGCGAGCCGGCGCGGCCCTGTTCCTGCGCCCGCTCATTCTCATTCAAGGCGCCGGTCAGGGCACGATACCGCTCATCCAGCGCCTTGATCGCCTCGGAAATCTCGCGGACTTTGGGCCCCTGTTTCTCCAACTCGGTCGCCGCCGACCGCAGCCCGCGCGACCAGGGATCGGTCGCCTCGCCGGCGATGTCCCGCAGCCGGGTCGAGAGCGTCGCCAACTCATCCTCGGTCAGCCGGGCGGAGCGGCGGAATTCGTCGAGGACCTTGTTGGCCTGCTCCAGCCGCTGCAGGTCGGGATCGGCGAGATAGGCCTGGCGGAGATCCGGCGGCAGGTTCGCCGCCGCCGCCTTGGCCTGCTCCAGCTGCGCCGGGTTGATCCGCTCGCGCAGGGTATCGGTCAGCTGGCCCCGGAGTACCTCCTGCGCCTTGCCGAGTTCCCCCCGCTGCGTCTCAGCGATCCGGGTCTCGTAGCCGCGGCGGGCGTCGGAGAGGCTGGCGTAGTAATCGCGGAGCTGCAGGACCCGCTTGCCCTCCTCCTCCAGGGAGGCCCGCCACTGCCGGGCCGCGGCCTCGGCCTGCTTGTAGCTCTCGGCCTGCGCCTTGATGGCCTCGACCATCTGGCTGGCAGCGTCCTTGCCGAGGACGAACTGCGCGACCAGGGCGGCCACCGTCAGCACCGCCCCGGCGACCGCCCCGCCGGTGCCAAAGACCCCCAGCAACTGGCTGCCCTGCTGGCTAAAGGCCGTGAGCGCCGAGGTGCCGCCCTGCACCTGCACGGCGAAATCCTGGATCTGGAACCCCGCCTGTCCCATCACTTGGTTGAAGTTCCGGGTGCCGCCGCTGGCGCGATCGGCGGCTTGGGCGTGGGAGGAAAGCGAGGCCGTGGTGCGCTCGACCGCCTGGCCATGGCTCACCAGGGCTTGCGAGACGCGGTCGGTGGTCTGCTGCGCCGCCTGCAGGGCGGTGGTCAGCTGCGGGCTGGCGGCCTTGAGGCGTTCCCAGGCGGTGGCCATGTCCTCGTTCGACTTGGCGGCGGCGTCGAGCTGGGCGCGGAAATCGTTGAGGCCCTCGGCCTGGATCCGAAAGGCGTAGGTCTGGGCCATCAGGTCCTGGCCCGGATCTGCGCCAGGGCCCGATCGAACAGCCCCGGCGCCAGCCGCTCGGCCTCGGCCATGATGGCTGCGGGGTCAAAGGCCCGGGGGATGCGCACGCTGCGGACGAGGACAAACATGGCGATGAAGTCCTCCCCGATCGATCCCTGAACCCGCGCGCGCGACTTTGCCGCCTGCATGCGCCGATCCTTGGCTCGCAGCGCGCCATTGCGCTTTCTGCTGGACGGCAGGGCCAGGACGCCGATGGTGCGGCCGCCATTGTGACGGCCGGGGATGTAGACCAGCCCGGGAAAGGCCCGGGGCGGCAGCAGTGCACCCCGATAATCCCGCTGATTGTGCAGCGGGATGGCGAGCGCCCGGCGGTTGCGGACGGTGATGACCGCGCCCTCGGCCAACTGGCGAAAAATCAGCTCGGCCTTCTCGCCGCGGGGATAGATCGAGCCCGCGGGCCGGTAGGACAGCTTTGGGTCCGGCGGCATGACCCGGCTGCCGATGATATTGGGCAGCCGCGTGCTGGTGGTCCGGGCCCGAATGCCCTCGCGCATGCGCGCCTTGGCGAAATCCGTGGCGCCGGCGACCGCCGCCTTGAGGGCGCGCAAAACGTCGCCCTTAAGTGCATCCGTCATGCCTCGGACGTCACCACCGCTCGCGCGAACGGTGATCATGGCCGCTCCCCCTCGGGCTGCTGCGCCGCCTCGATGCCGCCCAAAATGCCAAAGGCGGCCATGAGCCAGGCCGCCTGGTCATTCACCCCGCCGGCATCGGGCAGCGGCCCCGGCGCCATGCCGCCGCGATGCCGCCAATAGAGCCGGACCGCGTGCAGGTAGGCCGGCGGCAGCACCAGCCGGGGATTTTTAGGCCAGTGCATCTCCGGCTCGTCCGGGCCGGCTGCGGGGATGCGCCAGGCGGTGCCGGCGGGGTGGCATACCCCCGCCCGGAACTCCGCCGGGCTGGCCAGCACCAGCAGCGCGGCCCTCAGGGCTTTCCCGCCACCACCCCCGGCCGCAGCAGCCCATTGGCCTGCTCATAAAGCGCGCGGACCTCCGCCGCCGGCAGGTCATCGACCGCCGGCAAGGTGCCGGGGGCAATACCCTCGCCACTGGCCTCGACCAGGGAGAGCCGGACCAGGGCCCGCATGCGCTGCCAATTGGCGCGGTCCGCGGCGCTGCGGGCGCTGCGCACCGCCGGCATATCGGCAACCCGCGCCTCCACCCCCTGCCAGCGGCGAAAGGCCCGCTGCAGCGCCAGCTGCGCCTCGGCCCAGGAGCGGTGCCAGGCGGCCTTGGCCTCACCCGTCTCCTCTGGGTGGGACTGGAGGATCAGCAGGGCGGTGATGGCCGCCGCGGCATCCTCATGCGCCTCGACGGCCGCGAGGAAATCCCCGAGCCGGGGGTCCTCGGCAAAGCGCTCCCGCAGCGCGTCGCGCACAATCTCGGCGAGCACTGCCGGGCCGCCCTGGAACTCGGCGGCCTCCTCCGCGGCCAGGCCAGCCGCCTCGCCATAGCTGATGGGGCGCAGCACATAGGCCCGCCCGCCCATCTCGACCCGCTCGCGCTGGCCGATGCCGATCACCGGCCGCTCCATCAGAAGCACGCCAGGAACAGTCCGGCATCCGGCGTGGTGGGGGCGAGTGTCAGGCTATCGACGCCCAACTCGTTGCGGACGCTGCGCTGGTGATCGACCGCCTGCGCACTCGGGGTCATCAGCGCAAAGCGATTGCCCTCGCCGCTGCCCCAGATCGCGCAATAGGGGACGGGGATGGCGGTATCGATCAGCGAGGCCCGCAGCGGCGTATCGACGGCGTGCTGGAAGGGATCGAGGCGGATGCGGATGGCCCGCTTGGTGAGGATGGCGGGGTCGTAGCCCTGATAGGCCTCCGGGTTCTCCATCTGGGTCCCGGCCAGGCCGAAATCGAAACTGGCCTGCCGCACCCGCGCCCGGGTGCGGTTGAGGCGGGACATGGCCGAGCCGGCGGGCCCGGCGAGATAGCGCCAGATCGGCGGCGAGCGGGTGACCGGGGTGAAGTTCGCGGAGCGGGCGATAACGTTGAATTTCTGGGCAACCAGCCCGGCCAGGGTGACGGTCATCTCGGCCGGGGCGCCGCTGGTCAGCTGGATCTGCAGCCCCACCACCTTGGCGCCGACCACTGCGTAGAAAATCTCGTCGTGCCAGAGGTAGAGGGTGAACCACTTCTCGAAGTCATCGATGCTGGTCGGGGCGTACAGCACATTGGCCGGGATCATGACCGAGGTCGCCGTCGAGAGGACGGGGCTGTAGACGCTGGAGATATAGGCGACGCGGCTGGCGGTATAGTCGCCGATGATGTCGTAGGCGCCGGCGCCGCCGGGATTGCCGGTCAGCAGGATCGGCATGCCGCGGTATTGCTGGGCGACGCTGCCAAAGATGTTCGGCAGGGTGACGGAGGTGCCGGTGCCCGCGGTCGCCATCGACCCAAAGCCGAGGGCGGCCGCGGTGATGGTCTCGGTCATGGCGGCACCGCCGAGCAGCCGGCCCCAGTCCGGCGGGGTGGCGGCCACGCCCGAGCCGACCATCTGCAGCCGCAGCGTGACCGTGGCGCGCTGCGCGCCGGGGATGGGCGGTAGCTCGTCATAGCTGTTGGTGACGGCGGTATTGGGGTGCTGGTCGTACTGGAAGGCGATGTCTGCCCGGCAGGTGATGTAATCGCTGCTGGCGGGCGTGCCGGCGATGGCGTCCACGCCGGGGGTGGTCTCGGCCTTGACGGCGACCAGGCGGATGCCGTCGCGGACGGCGTAGAGCTGCTCAGTGGAGGTCGGCATGGGCGGGCTCCTCAACGGCAGGCGCGGCAGGCACAGAAGGCGGGCTGCGATAGGCGAGCGGGTCGAAGCTCTCGGCATCGCCGGCGGCGATCAGCGCCTCGGCCACCTCCGCCGTCAGGGAGAGCAACGCGCCAGGCGGCACGTCGCGCCCGCTGATGACGCACCAGCGGGTGGTCTTGATTGTTTTCATGGGCACCTCACAGGAAGGGTCCGCCCGCAAAGGGCGAGAGCAGGTCAAAGCTGAGCGTTGTCACAAAGCGCGCGGCGGGGACGGCGCTATCGCCGGCCTCGGCGATCTCCACCTCGGTGCGGCGCTCGTGCAGCCAGAGGGCGTCATCCCCGAAGGCCACGGGCTGGTTGCAGAGGGCGGCGATGCAGCGGGCGTGGAGATCGTTCAGGGCGGCGCCGATGCGGGCGTCCGTCTCCACGACGAAGCCCTCGACCAGGCATTCGACGCTGTAGCGGACGAGCTGGGCGCTATCGTCGTCGGCGGCCTCGTGGCCGCCGTCGCGGAGTACGACGATCGGCAGGGGCTCGTCAGGGCTGATGAGGGCGCGGCGGTTGCGCTCGACCGTGACGCCCGGAAGCTGCGCTGCCAGATGCGTGGCGATCGCCGCGAAGGCCGCCTCACGCGCCGCGGGCATCAGGTCCTGAGAGGGTGAGCGTCAGGGTGTAGGCGCCGGATAGCGGGTCCATCGCTACCTCCTCGATCTGGTAGTCGACGTCGCCGATCGTCAGCGTTTCGCCGCGCGCTGGGCGGAAGCCGGGCAGTGACGCGGCGGGCAGCATGGCCTCCCAGCCGGTGGTGCGGCGGCCGGCGCCACTGCTGCCCGAGAAGGCGTCGGGCTCGCGGCGGGAGAGGACGACGCGGCAGGGGACGGCAGCGCCGATGGCGGGTGTGTAGACCGCGGATGTGCCCAAGTTGGGGTCGGCGGCGAGCACGGCCGCGGCAGCGGCGAAGGCGGTCATGCGGTGGAGGCCGTGACGCACTGCGGGTCGGGGTTGAAGTCAGCCTCCGCGGCCCGCAGCGCGCCGAGGCGGCGGGCAGAGCCGGCCTGGGCGGCGGCCATCACGGCGGTGGTGACGAGGCGGATCTCCACGCGGACGCCGCGCGGCAGGTCGAGCCAGTACGGCTCGACCGGGAGGTCGAGGGTGAGCATCGGATTCTCCATTTCGACGATTTTGGCGATGGTCCGCGCATCCCGAAGAGGGAGGGGCGAGCGCGCAAGGGCTCAGGCCGACCATTTGCGCGGAGCAGTTCGGCGCTGCGTGGAAATCAGGAGTGCAGCACGAAGGTTAGGAACGTGGCTTCTTCTGATCCAGAGCGGTCGGTTGTGGCCGCAAACCGACAGACCGGGTTTGGCCGTCAGCGGTCGGGCCGGTTTGGCGCACCAAGGCCGCGAGAGCGGAGCTTCGAACCGCCAACCCTGTCGGCGAAAACGCGACGCAATATGGGCACGGGAGCCAGCCTCATGAGCAGAAAGACAAAATCAATGGACGCCCTGGCAACGGCCGAGGTGAACCTCTATCACCACGGTAGCCGACAAACGCTTCGAGAGGTGATCGAGAATCTCATCAGCGACATGAAGAAGCATGCCGGCTGGGAGTGCGGCAAAGAGGAGCCCGAATGAGCAGTCAGCCGCCATTTTCCATCAGATCGTTCCTCCGCAATCAGGAAGCTCTCCTGGTCCATTTCAACACGCCAATGTCGACGAAGCATCCGACAGGCTTTCCGGCCGATCTGGAAGACGCCAAAACCCTGTGCGGACAGCGACTGTCGTTTTGCACGATCCAGAAGAACGATCGGGGCCCATGGCAGGGAGGCCACCCAGCGAATGCGAACGCGGCTGGCAGCGTCGGTCTGGTCGTCGACGTAAACGACATAGGTTCGGTGGTGACGGTCGATTGGAATGACAGCGGGTCCGGCGAGGCTGGGTCAGCAGGATTACCTCCCGATGAGCCGACATGCGCCGACAGCATCGCGAAGCGAACCACCTCTAACGAGTGGTGGGTGCAGGATTACACGCCGCTCGGAATATTCGTGTTTCTGCCGGCGATGGTCTTCGTAAAGCGCGGCGGGGAGCAGGGGGAAATCGACGTGAATCTTGAAGACATTCTTGCGGCATATCCGAGCGACCGAATCTTCTCCTCCTTGAAGGGCACGTTCCACGAATTCGATCGGGTCGCCGGACAATGGTATCCGGTCACCTATGGGCAGATCGTCCCGCCTTGATGCTCAGAAATAAGCCGTAAGGCTTCTGCTGCACCGATGCGGAAAGCAAGATCCTCGGCACCGTCATTCGAGCAGCGTTATGGCAGCTTTCAAGCTCAGCTATGCTCATGCCGGACGGCAGCTATAGGCGCAAAGCCGCCATTCGCAGCACCCATCGCCAACGCCCCGGTCGTGCCCGAAGCCGGCCTACTATGCCGACCGGACATCAGGCGTACTCCGTCCCCGCCTGCTGGTTCCGCAGGACCGCGGTCATCATCCGGGTCGCCGTCGCGTTGAACGCGGCCCTGAAATCGAAGCTGGCCTCGACCCCGGCCGGTCCCTCGATCGGCGTCTTGGCCAGCGCGAGATAGACCTCATGCAGCGTGATGGTCAGGCTGCGGTGGGTGTCGATACCGCCACTCACGCCCCCGACGCTGGCACCCGCTCCGTCCACACCCGCACCGTGGCGTCAGCCGCCAGCGCCGCCTGGGTAGCGATGCCCACATGGTAGTTCCCGGTCGCGGTCGTGGTGATGCGCCGGTTGGCCCCGTCCCAGAACACCCGCGCCCCGGCGGTGATCGCCAGCGCCGGCTCCTTGGTGATGTCGAACACGCCCTCGGTCT
>CAITYE010000160.1 GCA_903896535.1 uncultured Paracraurococcus sp. | reverse complement strand
TGCTAGGGCTATCGGAAGGGGCCGATGCAGCGGCGATCCGCGCGGCGCACCGCCGGTTGATGCGCAACGCCCACCCCGACCACGGCGGCAGCGACTGGTTGGCAGCCCGCATCAACGAAGCGCGAGACATTCTGCTGCCGGGCGGCTGATTTCGACAACGTGCGGCGTGGCGCGGCGCCACAGCAATGCCTTCATCGCCTCGTAATTGAATAGGATATCGGGCGAAGGGCTGCGGCTTGCCGGTTGTCGAGGCGCATGGCAAAGCGCCCCGCCGGGCCGACGGGGTCGCTTTTAGCCCGCCGACCGACCGGCAGGAGACGGACGTGCCCGCATTGAAGCCGTTGAAGAAGGCCGTGTTGCCCGTGGCCGGGCTTGGGACTCGCTTCCTGCCTGCGACCAAGGCCATGGCCAAGGAGATGCTGCCGGTCGTTGATCGGCCGCTGATCCAATACGCGATCGACGAGGCACGGGCCGCCGGCATCGAGCAGTTCTGCCTCATCACCGGCCGCGGCAAGACGATGCTCGTGGAGCATTTCGACGTCGCCTATGAGCTTGAGCGCACCTTGCAGGAGCGCGGCAAGACCGCCGAACTGGCACAGCTTCGGGCCGAGGCGATGCCGCCCGGCGCGCTGGTCACCGTGCGCCAGCAGGTCCCAATGGGCCTCGGCCATGCTATCTGGTGCGCGCGGCACTTCATCGGCGATGACCCCTTCGCCATCCTGCTGCCGGACGACCTTATGCAATGTGAGGTCTCCTGCACCGCGCAGCTTGCCGCGGCCTATCGTGAGACGGGCGGCAATGTGGTGGCGATCGAGGAAGTGCCGCGAGAGCGGGTGAACCGGTACGGCGTGTTGGATGTGCTGGAGGATAAGGGCAAGCTGGTGTCGGTGAAGGGACTGGTGGAGAAGCCGGCAATCGACCAAGCGCCGTCCAACCTGACGATCATCGGCCGCTATGTGCTGATGCCAGAGGTCCTCGGCCATCTCGCGCGGATGGAGCGCGGCGCAGGCGGCGAAGTGCAGCTGACTGACGCCATGGCGAAACTGATCGGGAGCCAGCCCTTCCACGGGCTGCGGTACGAAGGCCGCCGCTTCGATTGCGGCGACAAGGCGGGCTGGCTGGAGGCGCAGATCGCCTTTGCCCTGGCCCGCCCGGACATGGCCGACGCGGTGCGCGGCTTCTTGCGCAACTATCTCTAGGCGCGGCGCGCACGAGGAGAAGCCCATGCGGATCGCAATGCTCGGGGCGGGCTACGTGGGCTTGGTCTCCGGCGCCTGTTTTGCCGAGTTTGGTACCGAAGTGACGGTCATCGACACCGATGCCAGCAAGATCGCTGCGCTGCATGCAGGCCGCATCCCGATCTACGAGCCGGGTCTCGAATCCCTGGTCGCGGAGAATGTCCGCGACGGGCGGCTGCATTTCACGACCGATCTGGCCGCCGCGGTCGCCGGCGCCGATGCGGTCTTCCTCGCGGTGGGCACGCCAACCCGGCGGGGCGATGGTCATGCCGACCTCTCCTATGTCTACGCGGCGGCCGAGCAGGTGGCCAAGACGGCCGACGGGCCGCTGGTGCTTGTCACCAAATCCACCGTGCCGGTCGGCACGGGACGGGAGGTGATGGCGATCGTGCGGCGAGCGCGGCCCGACCTGTCGATCGAGGTCGCCTCGAACCCGGAATTTCTCCGCGAAGGCAGCGCCATCGGGGATTTCATGCGCCCCGACCGGGTCGTCGTCGGCATCGCCGAGGGCGCGGGCGGCGAGCGGGCGCTAGCCGTTCTGAAGCGACTTTATCGGCCGTTGAACCTGATCGACGTGCCGATCCTCGCCACCCGGATCGAGACGGCGGAGCTGATCAAATACGCCGCCAACGCCTTCCTCGCGACCAAGATCACCTTCATCAACGAGATGGCCGATCTCTGCGAGAAGGTCGGCGCCGATGTGCACGATGTCGCCCGCGGGATGGGGCTGGACGGGCGGATCGGCCGCAAATTCCTGCATGCCGGGCCGGGCTATGGTGGCTCCTGCTTCCCGAAGGACACGCTCGCCCTGGCGCAGACCGCGCAGGATAAGGGCGCACCGGTACGGCTGGTGGAGACCACCATCGCCGTGAACGAGGCGCGCAAGGCGGCGCTTGCCGACCGCCTGCTCACCATGGCCGGCGGCAGTATCGCCGGGCTGACCGTCGCCGTGTTCGGCCTGACCTTCAAGCCAGAGACCGACGACATGCGCGATGCCGCCGCGCTCGTCATGGTGCCCGCCCTGCTGGCGGCAGGCGCCCAGGTGCGGGCCTTCGACCCCGCCGGCATGGCGCAGGCCAAGCCGCTGCTGCCCGACGCAGTGCATTACGCGACCGGCGCGCTGGATGCGGCGCAGGGCGCCGATGCGCTGGTCGTGCTGACCGAATGGAACGAGTTCCGCGCCCTGTCGCCCGCCAAGCTGAAGGCGGCCATGCGCGGCGACCTACTGCTCGACCTGCGCAATGTCTATGATCCCGAGGCGATGCGGGCGGCGGGCTTCCGCTATGCCTCGATCGGCCGGCCGTAACCCCCCGAGATTCCGGAGCGCGACCATGTCCGTCTTCCACCACAGCTTCAACGGCACCGTGCTGCGCGAATACGACATCCGCGGCATTGTCGGCAAAACCCTGCAACCCGAGGACGCCTTCGCGATCGGCCGCTGCTTCGGCTCGATCGTCGTGCGGGGCGGCGGGCGCAAGGCAGCAGTCGGCTATGACGGCCGCCTCTCCTCCCCCGATTTGGAACCGCAGCTGGTTGCCGGCCTGCGCGCCTGCGGGCTGGAGGTGATCCGCATCGGCCTTGTCGCGACGCCGATGCTCTATTTCGCCACCTACGACCAGGCCGCCGATGGCGCGGTGATGGTGACCGGCAGCCACAACCCGCCCGACTACAACGGCTTCAAGATGATGTTGGGCAAGAAGCCCTTCTTCGGCGCGCAGATCCAAGAGATTGGCCGCATGGCGCGCGAGGGCGACGTGGTGCCGGTGGCCGAGGGCAGCGACCGCCATGTCGATATCTCCGAAAGCTATGCGGCGCGGGTGCTGCGGGACTACGACGGCGGGGAGCGGCGGCTGAAGGTGGTGTGGGACCCCGGCAATGGCTCGGGCGCCGAGATCACCAAGGTTCTGGCAAGGCGCCTGCCGGGCGAGCATCTGGTGCTGAACGGCGATGTCGACGGTACCTTTCCGAACCATCACCCCGACCCCACGGTCGCCAAGAACCTGCAGCAGATCATCGCGGCGGTGCGGCATGAAAAGGCAGATCTCGGCATCGCCTTCGACGGCGACGCCGACCGCATCGGCGTGGTCGATGACGAGGGCCATATCCTGTTCGGCGACCAACTGCTGGTGATCCTGGCGCGCGACGTGCTGGCGCAACAGGCAGCAGCCGGCAAGCCCGGCGGCACGATCATCGCCGACGTGAAGGCGTCCCAGGTGTTGTTCGATGAAATCGCCAAGGCGGGCGGCCAGCCCCTGATGTGGAAAACCGGGCATTCCCTGATCAAGGCCAAAATGGCCGAGACCGGCAGCCCGCTGGCCGGGGAGATGTCGGGCCATGTCTTCTTCGCGGATAAATGGTACGGCTTCGACGACGCCCCCTATTCCGCGGTGCGCCTGCTCGGCATCGTCGCGCGCATGGAGGGCAAGCTCTCGACCGTGCGGGCCGCCCTGCCGCAGGTGATCAATACGCCTGAACTCCGCTTCGACTGCCCGGAGGAGCGGAAATTCGAAGTGGTCCAGGAGGTCAAAGCCCGCCTCGCCGCCGCCGGCGCCAAGGTGCAGGACGTGGACGGGGTGCGGGTGCTGACCGCAGATGGCTGGTGGCTGCTGCGCGCATCGAACACCCAGGCCGTGCTGGTCGCGCGCTGCGAGGCGCGGGATACAGCCGGGCTCGGCCGGCTGCAGGCCGACCTTGCGGCGCAGCTCGTCGCTTCGGGCTTGGCGGTACCGGATTTCTCGGGTGAAAATAGCGGTCACTGAGCCCCCGCCCCGCAAGGCCAGGGGCCATGGGGAGACTCGGGAATGCCGATCCGTCGCCGCGCGCTGACCGCGCTTGCCGTGCCCGCGCTGATTGGTCGCGCCAAGGCCGATGATTGGCCGACCAAGCCCATTCGGGTCGTTGTCCCCTTCCCCGCCGGCGGCACCACCGACATGCTGGCTCGGCTCTATGCCCAGCGGCTGACAGAGACGCTGGGCCAGCCGATGCTGGTCGAGAATCGCGGCGGTGGCGGCGGTTCCATCGGCGCCGAGGTGATCGCGAAATCCGCGCCCGATGGCTACAACCTCCTGTTTCACAACCTGACCTTCGTCACCACCAGCTGCGCGCTGCAGTTCAACAACCGCGCCCCGCACGATATCCAGAAGGATTTCGTCGCGGTCTCGGTCGGCGCCATGGTGCCCTCCATCATTCTCACCCAAGCCAACCACCCTGCGAACAATCTCGGGGAATTCGTGGATTGGGCACGCGGGCGGACGGATGTGTTCTACGGCTCCACGGGCCCCGGCAGCGGCATGAACCTGACCGGGGAGACGTTGAAACGCGATACCGGCATCCAGATGGAGCACGTGCCCTACCGCGGTGCGGCGCCGCTGGTGCAGGAGATGATCGCCGGGCGCATCCAACTGGGCGGCGACCAGATTTCCACGGGGATGATCCATGTCCGGGCGGGCACGCTGAAGGCGCTGGCCACACTCGCGCCGACCCGTGCCCGGGTGCTGCCAGACGTGCCGACGGTGCGGGAGCTGGGCTACCCCAACCTCGAAGCGCAAGGCTGGAACGGCTATTTCGGTGCGGCGGGCACGCCAGCGGCGATTGTCGCACGGCTGAACCGGGAAGTGACCGCAGCCGCCGCCCTGCCGGAGATCCAGAAGCGCATCCTGGATGCCGGTGGTGAGCCTGGCGGCGGTGGCCCGGCGGAGTTCGCGGCGATGCTGGGCCAGCAGATCCCGCATGTCCGGCAGATGGTGGCGGCGGTCGGCCTAAAGGCGGAGTGAGCCGCTTTCTCTAATACCAACGGTCAAATTCTTTGACCGCTGGTATTCGCTTTTTCTAGCCCTCAAGCGCAGGGCGAAAACCTCCGGTTTCCTGAGGGGCGCGGCGTTGGCCGCGACGGCTGCGCGGCACGGGCCGCGGTGTCAATCCGGGCGCTCGGCACGATTCAAAGCCTTGTGCCGTTGTGATAAAGCAGCTTGTCCCCCCCCCTTGGCGCCGCGGCGCGTGACGGGGAACCGCGTCTGGAGGGCTTCGCCCCGGTCGGGCGGCGGGGGAGCCCCGTCAGGCTGCGACCGCCTCAGCGTTATTGAAAATCTCGTCATATTCGGCGGTGCGTCGGCGCAGATCGGCGATGATCTCAGCCGGCAGGATGTCCGAGTATTTGCCAACGCGGCCATCGCCGACATGGTTCGGGTGCCAATGGGTCGCTGCGTCCCACTGGGCGCTCGCCGGGCGGTCATCGAAAACGCCGGTTTCGTGCAGAGAGCGGATATAGGCTTTGATCCGGGAGGGTGCATGCGTCTGGGCAACGCCGGCGAGTTGCTCTGGCGTCAGCGCCACGCCGAGATGCCGGGCGATCGCCCGGACCCCGGTGAGGCCGCCAAGGCTCCGCTCCTCATAGCGCAGGACAAGATGGCGCCGCACCGCGAGGGCGCGGGCGCAGGCGGCATAGCTGGCGACCACCCAGCCGGCCGCTTCGACCGGTGGACTGTCGAAGCGGGCGACGAGCGAAGCCGCAGCATCACAGGGATCGCGCAGCGAAATCAGGACAGGGACCTCATGCAGCGCGGCGTAGTTCAGCATCGGGGTATCCGCGTGGTGGGATTTGACCACCAACGTGCCGGCCGCCGAGGGATCGGGCCATTCCGCCCAGCTATCGGCGAAATGCAGCCGGACATCAGGGGCGCCGGCTGCACGCAACAGGGCCATGGCGACATTCACCAGCCAGGTGGAGGCGCTGCTGAACATGCCCACGCCCAGGATGTGCCGTGGAAAATCGGACATGAAGCCAAACCCTTATCGACTCGTGCCGGAACGAACGGATTTGTATCAACCACGAAAAAGTTAATGAAATATGAAACGAATCGAGGTCCCTGCCTCGCCCTGGCCAGTCTTGCCGCCGGCGCCTAGGCTGCGCACCAACTGCTGCCGAAGGAGGTCACATGGCCGCACCGACCCGCATCCTGCTCTGGGCGGATCAGCCCGCACCC
>CAITYE010000159.1 GCA_903896535.1 uncultured Paracraurococcus sp. | reverse complement strand
CGACAACCCGGCCTTCGAGCGTGAGGAACTGGCCGACATCTATGTCCGCCGCGGCGTCGAGCGCGGTTTGGCCCTGCAGGTGGCCCAGCAGTTGATGGCCAAGGATGCGCTGGCCGCCCATGCGCAGGATGAGCTCGGGATATCCGAGATCACCACGGCGCGTCCCATCCAGGCGGCGCTGACTTCAGCGGCGACCTTCGCCGTGGGTGCAGCCATGCCCCTGTTGATGGTTGTGGTCGCGCCGTCCCATCTGCTTGTCTGGGTCGTCTCCGGCGCATCGCTCGCCTTTCTGGCCCTGCTGGGTGCGATCGGGGCGCGGGCGGGCGGCGCCAATGTGGTGCGCGCCACGGCACGGGTTACGTTCTGGGGAGCTCTGGCGATGGCGCTGACGGCGGGGATAGGCGCCGTTTTTGGAACGGTGGTTTAGGCGCTGGAGCATCTCAGATCAGCGGCCGGCACGACACCACAATGGCCGCGAGCCAGAGAGCAGCGCTTTCGTAAAGGGTCTCGTCGGGAAGAGCACCAAAAGCCAGCCAGGGTAGCTGGCGGGCATGAGAACCGGGGCGACAGGCTGCGCGTCTGCAAGGACACCGAGGTGATGAGGATGCGATAGGGCGTCAGAGCGGGATGCGTTGAGGCGGCATCGCCGAAGGTGCTGAAGCCCGCGACCAAACAAAAGCTAGAGCAGGGTGCGTGATCGTCTCGGCCAACGCGGTGTCATCGCTGTCGCCAACGCTACCTACCGCGGATCCGATCCCGGCGTTAGCAGGACGCTCGGGGAATTTGATCGACAGATATTGCTGAGTCTCATAGCTGCAAAGCCGTTCGAACAAGCGGTCTCCGCCGGGGCGACAGATCAGCAGCGAGTGCAGCGACTGTGGAAGGTGCGCCAGGATCTGGTTGGGCGGCGCGTGGCGTCTTCCGGCTCCATCGCGGCGAAAGGCCGTGCGGCGCTCAGCGGCTTTTGCGAGCAGGCGGGGGTTTCCAGACTGCCCGCGGCGCCCATCTCCCTGAATAGCGGCGGAGAGATGCGTTTCATGAGCGACCCTGATCGCGGCGCCACAAGTGCGCGAAACCACTTCCTCGGTCCACTGGGAGACGCGGCGAGGTTTGCCGCCTGGGCCTACACGCCCTTCCAGCGCCTGGCCGCACCCGAGCTCTATGGCCTCCTGGCCACCCGCGCCTTCACCACGAACGGGCTCTACCTCAATCTTGGCTACTGGAAGGCTGCGCGGACCATTGACGAAGCCTGCGCAGCCCTAGCCCTGCTGGTCGCCGAGGCAGCGAGGATGGGGCCGGATGATGATGTCGTCGATGTCGGCTTCGGTTTCGCGGATCAGGACCTGCTGTGGGTGGAGCGTTTTGCGCCGCGCCATATAACCGGGCTGAACGTGACACCGGTGCAGGTGCGCTTGGCGCGCCACCGGGTGCGACGACGCGGCCTGGCAGACCGCATCACGCTGATCGAGGGCTCCGCCACCGCCATGCCGCTGCCCGATGCCTGCTGCGATATTGTGACCGCCGTCGAATGCGCTTTCCATTTCCACACCCGCGCGGATTTTATTGCCGAGGCCTTTCGCGTGCTACGACCGGGCGGAAGGCTGGTGCTGGCCGATGTGATCCGCGCCGCGCCCGAGCCCGAAGGGTGGCGCCGGCGGATGCAGGATTTCAGCTGGCGCCAATTCGCACAGAAATTCGCAGTACCGGCCGCGAATGCTGACCAGCGGACGCCTTATACGGCAAAGCTGCGCGCCGGCGGCTTCGAGACGGTGGATGTGACGCCGATTGGCGAGCATGTCTTCCCGGGCTGGCATCGCGCGCTGGGGGAGGATGAGGCACTGTTCGCCAGGCTGCCGCTTGCCGGCCGGCTGCCTTATCGGTTGCTGCTCAATCTCGACGCACGCACGGTATATGGCGCCTTCGACTATGTGCTGGCGACGGCGCGCAAACCAACACAGGAGCGAATGCCGAATGGCGCTATATGATTTCACGGCGAAACTCGGCACGGGTGAGGAACAGAGCCTCGCGGCTTATCGCGGCCAGGCGCTGCTCATCGTCAACGTCGCGTCCAAATGCGGGTTCACGCCACAATACCAGGGGCTGCAGGCGCTGCACGAGCAATACGCGCCGCGTGGCTTCGCCGTTCTGGCCTTCCCGTGCGATCAGTTCGGCCATCAGGAGCCGGGGTCCGACCAGGAGATCGCGCGTTTTTGCGACCGGACCTTTGGCGTGACCTTTCCGCTTTTCGCCAAGATCGAGGTGAATGGGCCGCGCGCCCATCCGCTTTACGTCTGGCTGAAACAGCAGAAGGGCGGGCTTCTGGGCAGCGCTATCAAGTGGAATTTTACCAAGTTCCTCGTGAACAAGGCGGGCCTCGTTCAAGCCCGCTTCGCGCCGACGACAAAACCCGAGGGGCTATCGCGGGACGTCGCGGCGCTGGTTTAGCACCAAGGGGCCTCACCGCAGCATACGCCGGATGTCCTGAGGCCGGCGGTCGATGAAATGGTGTTCCGTGACAGCGCCGAGATGCGCGAAGAGTGCCAGGTAAAACATCGCCGCTAGCACCAGATTATGCACTACGCCCGCGGCCGCGCCGAAATGCGCGTCAGGTGTCAGGAGGCCTGCGACCGACCAGCCATAGATGTCCATAGCATCGCCCCGCCAGGCCGTTAGCAGAATGCCGGTGACGGGAAAGTTCAGCATCAGTGCACAGAGGCCTCGATGCGTCACCAGCGCTAATTGGCGTTGCGCCGGGCGCAGCCCGAGCCAGAGCACGCGCAGCACGACCAGCAGCAGCACCGTGAGACCAAGTGTCTGATGCATGCCGAGGAAGGCGCCATGCTCCGGGTGATCGGCCCCCAGCACCCGGGTGAACAGCCCCAGCGGCAGCAGGGCCAGGATCAGCGTGCCGACAACCCAATGCGCGTAGCGCGACACTCGGCCGAAGGCCGACCGCGTGTTGTGTACAGACAACGGCCCATTCACGGGCCGAGTCGAACTGACCAGCAAAGCCGACACCCTGTCGTTCTGCCGGCGACGGTCCTTGGTGCCGTCCTCACGGTCCGAGGTGCCTGCCGGCCTTCGAAACTTAGGTCTAGCGGGTCGCCTCGCCCACGCCGGGAAGGGGCAGGCGATCCACTTAACGGAACCGAAAGGCTGTCGTGGGAAACCGCGCCCGCTCTGCTGGACCGCCTTGCCGGGCTCACCGCAGTCCGGTTGTTCGTCCTGATGACCTTTCCCAGCATGACGCACCGCTCCGCTGGCGAGGCGAAGCGTTCGCCAGTCTGGCTGCTCCTCGCTCTGCTAACCTGCGGTGCGGTTGCCAGCATGGCCGGCGCCCTCGGCGATTTTGTCCTTTGTTGGGGCATGGGCAGTGCCCGTTCGCTCGCTCAGCCGATAGTCCTGCGCGATCTCGATTGCCGGACAATGCCACGAATGACAGGTTAGCCTTGTCTGGAATAATCGAGCTTTCCGATAAACGCAACCGGTTCTAGCAGTCAGGAGCAATAGAGCGTCTTAACGCAGGAATCGTGGCAATGAAATTGTTGCATATCACACTTGTAGACTGCGACCGGTCCGATGCGGTCTGTGACTGAGGGTAAAACGGACCGTCTCCGATGCGCCGGGGTTAGTGCATCGGGCTGCGGTGCCCAAAAATATCTTGCCGGTGATCACATCAATGAATGTTTGCGGCTAGAGCGGAATGCGTTGAGGCGGAATCGCCGAGAAGGTTGACTCCCGTGATCAAACAAAAATTAGAGCAGGGCGCGTGACCGAAAAAGAATGCCGCAGGCCCTAGCGCAATATTCGGTCAGGCGGAATCGTCTGAGCGCATCCTCTTCCCTAAAAAATAGTGTTTCAAGCGCAGCTTGATCGTCCTGCCCGAGTGAAGAAATGCATATACGAACGTCGATTTCTGACTCGTATTTTATCTGTTTCGAGCCGGGCTGAAGGAAAACGGAGGGGCATATGGAGGCCATCGAAATGAATCGACCCTCACAGGTCGAAGTGGCCGCAGGTTGGCGCTTTGGGCCTTACCGGCTGGAATCTGACTTGCTCCGCCGGGATGGCGTGGTGGTGGACCTCACGCCGAAGGAGCTTGGCGTGCTGGCGGTATTGATCGAGGCCGGCGGCGCCTTGGTCAGCGCGGCGACGCTGCTCGACCGGGTCTGGGGCAATGCACCGGTCGGCAGTTCCAGCCTGCATCGCTGCGTGTCGACGCTGCGCGCGCGGCTGGCGGAGGGGGTCCCGGGGCGTTCGGCGGTTGAGACGTTGCATCGGCGTGGCTATCGCT
>CAITYE010000158.1 GCA_903896535.1 uncultured Paracraurococcus sp. | reverse complement strand
TTCCTGCATCTCGCCGCCGATGCCGGCGTCTCGGCGGGCGTCGTCGCTGGGGCGGTATTGATCGGCTGGACCGGCTGGAGCTGGGTTGACCCCGCGCTCGGCTTGGCGATCGGGACGGTGATCCTCGCCGGCACCTGGGGTCTGCTGCGGGAATCCCTCGATCTGGCCATGGACGCCGTGCCGCGCGGCCTCGATCCGGCGGCGGTTGAGGCGTGCCTCGCTGGCTTGCCGGGCGTCGCGGCGGTGCACGATCTGCACATCTGGCCGCTCTCGACGACCGAGACGGCGCTGACCGCGCATCTGGTCCGGCCCGGTGCTGTGCTGGACGACGCCTTCCTGGCCACGACGGCCGGCCTGCTCGCCGACCGCTTCGGCATCCGCCATGCAACGCTGCAGGTGGAGGCCGGCGACCCGTCGCATCCGTGCTCTCTGGCGCCGGCCGGCACGCTGTAAGCGCGCGCGGCATCTCAACCCCACGACCAAACACACGTCACACCAGGATGCGTGAGCGAAAGCGAACGCAGCATGCCCTGAGGCATGCCCGCTTCCCCGGAGCGGCCTGTCTGCCCATACCCGCCGCCCGGCCAGCGCCGCGTCATATCAGCGGCGCGCGGCTTCGACCCGCGCCGCTGGTATCAGGCGCTGTCGGCCAGGAAAGCCCGCGTCGCCGCCACCGCCGTGGCCAGCCCGCAGCGTTCCACCGCTACCCCCGGCGGCAGGCCGGCAAGCAGCCGGGACGGGCAGGACCGATCCAGCAGCACGAAGACGCCCTTGTCATCGGCGCGGCGGATCAGCCGCCCGAAGGCCTGGCGCAGCCGATGCCGTGCCCAGGCATCGTCGTATTCCTTGGGCGCGCCGCCAGAGAGGTGGATGCGCCGTTCGCGATGCAGGATTGAGGGGCGCGGCCAGGGCACCCGCTCGAACACCAGCAGCCGCAGCGCCCGGCCGGGCACATCGACACCATCGCGCATGGCATCGGTGCCGAGCAGGCAGGCATCCTCCTCGGCGCGGAAGACATCGACCAGCGTCGCATTGTCCATGGCGTCGATATGCTGGGCGTAGA
The DNA here is from genome assembly GCA_903896535.1 of uncultured Paracraurococcus sp. GTDB lineage: Bacteria > Pseudomonadota > Alphaproteobacteria > Acetobacterales > Acetobacteraceae > CAITYE01. The sequence continues at coordinate 6,721 of CAITYE010000158.1, read as the reverse complement.
GCGGGATGCCCGCCGCCTCCAGCCCCGGGGCCATGGCCCGCGCCGCCTCCCGCAGCCGGCGGATGGCGGTGAACAGACCAAGCCCCCCGCCACCGGCCGCAAGGAACAGCGCCTGCATCGCCGCCGCCACCTGGCCGATCCGCGACTTGTCGACATCGGTCACCACGAAGGTCCGGGTCCGCGCCGCGTAATCGAAGGGCGAAGCGACAGCGGCGCGGATCGCCGGCAGCGGCAGGTGCACCGCACCGGTGCGTGCCTCGGCGGCGTCCCAGCCGGCTTCCGGCGCGGCGTCTGGCGCGGCGTCGCGCAGGGTCGCCGAGGTGATCAGCAACCCATGCGCGGGTGCCGCCACCTGCTGCGCAAAAGGCAGGGTGGGGTCGAGCCAATGCCGGTGCAGCCCAGCATCCACCTCGCGCCCATCGCGCCGTGACAGCGCCAGCCAATCGACGAAGGTGCGTCGCTCGCCGGGCTCGGGCGGTGATTCGGCCAGGGTCGCCAGCATCCCCTGCCAGGCCGCCAGCGGCAGCAGCGCCCGCCGCTCGATGCCTTTGGCTGCCGTCTCCAGCCGGATGCGCTCGGCGGTCTCCAGCTCCTCGACCTCGTCCTCCAGCCTTACCAGCAGGCGCGTCCGCAGCGTCTTCAACGGCACCGCCAGGCGCTCCAGTGCGCGGCCCAGCGCCTCGCCCGCCTCGGCCAGGTCGCCGGCCAGCGGCTGCAGGTCGCATTCGATCCCGTAGAGCCCCTCATCCTGCGGCGCGCGTGCCATCACCTGCCGGCGCGCGGCGCGCAGGAAGGTCTCGGTCGCGTTTTCCCGCCCGGCTGCGCTGTCCTCGGCCAGCCGGCTCGGCCAGCCGATCCCAGGCAGCGCGCGGGCCGCCTGCAAAGCGGCTTCCAGCGGTGTCAGCAGATCCGCCCCGGCGCTGCTGTCCAGCGCGCCGGCCAGCTCCTCGATCCGTCGCCTCAGGCCGCGCGCCCGGCTGCGCCCGCCCTCGGCGCCGAGCAGCCAGCGCCGCAGCTCGGCCGCCTCGGCGCCGGTCAGGGCGGCGCTGAAGGCGGCATCGGCGGCATCGAACAGGTGATGCCCCTCGTCGAAGACATAGCGCGTTGGCCGCCCGTCCTCACCGCCGCCCAGCGCCGCCTGGACCATGACCAGCGCATGGTTGGCAACAACCAGACTGGCGCCGCGGGCCCGGCGGATCGAATGCTCGACATAGCATTGCTTGTAGCGCTGGCAGGCGGCGCGGATGCACTCACCGCGCCGGTCGGCCAGCGGCCAGACGGTCTGGGGGCCGTGCAGCTCGGCGATCCAGCCGGGGAAATCCCCGCCCAGCAGGTCGCCATCGCGGGTGGCCAGCGCCCAGCGGGCCACCAGGGCCAGCGGCACCGCCCATTCCGGTTGCCGGGCATTGCCCAGCAGCTCCTCCAGATTGAGCAGGCAGAGATAATTCTCCCGCCCCTTGCGCACGACCACGCGCCGCCGCCGCTCCGCCGGGTCGGGGTAAAGCCGGGCGAGTTCCTGGTCGATCTGGCGTTGCAGGTTGCGGGTGAAGGTCGCCAGCCAGACCGGCGCGCCGTTGCGTTCCGCCCAGAGCGAGGCCGGGGCGATGTAGCCGAGCGTCTTGCCGGTGCCGGTGCCAGCCTCGGCCAGCACCACCTGCGGCGCACCTGGCGCCTCGCGCGGCATGAAGGCCGCGCTGGCGGCGGAGGCGAAATCCGATTGCTGCGGCCGCTGCTCGGCATCCTCGCCCAGGATCTCAGCCAGCCGACGCCGCGCTTCGGCCGGGGCCACCGGGTGGCTGGCCGGCGGCGGGGCCGGCCCGGGGTCCTCCCATTCAGGCAGGCGCTTCCAGACGCGATAGCCATCGAGGCTCGGCTTTGGCGCTTCGCCCAGCGCCGCTAGAACGCTCGCCGCCCAGGGCCAATCCGCCGCCTCGCGCAGCTGCGCGGCAAGGCTTGCGGCATCCTGGTTCTGCGGCAGCGCCCGGCCGGCGGCGAGGCGACGCAGCAGCAGCGCGGCGATCTCCGGCAGCAGCGCCGCCGTGCCCGCGGGATCGGCCGGGGGATCGAGGTCGAGCGCGAGTGCAAGGCCGCGCGGCGTCGGCGCCGCTGAGCGCGCCGGCAGGCAAAAGGCGAACAGCTCCAGCAGGTCGAAAGCTTGGGCGAAGCGGGAGAGATCGAGCCGGCGCGCGGTGGCAGCGGCATGGACCAGCATTGGCGGGCCGAGCTGTTGCAGATGCCGGTGCAGCGTCGCGCTGTCGCCCGCGATCACCTCGCCATCCGGGGTGAGCAATACGCCGCGGCCATGGCCAGCAATCAGCGCCGGGGCGTCGGGCAGCAGCAGGCGCGGGGGTTCGGGCATCGCACGCGACCTTACAGCATCGGGCGCCGCGCCGGCATCGGTACGGCCGAAAAACCCGCGCTTTTACCCACGGCGTGAGGCTTTGACTCGTGCCGAGCGCCCGAACGGGCGCCGCGGCCAGTGCCGCGCACCTTAGAGCATGCTGCGTTCACATGCGTTCACGCAGCCCGCTCTAGCATGTGTTGGATCGCGCGATTCCGCGCCTTTGGCGATTCCGCCGCAACGCATCGCGCTCTAGAACAGCGCCCGCACGAGACCTGCCTGCATGGAGGCTTCCGCCCGTTCCAGATCGGGCGGCGTCGAGAGGTGGAACCACACCCCATCATGCACAACCGCGAAAAGCCGCCCGGCGGCGATCGCACGGTTGTAGAGCAGGTTCAGGCTGAAGGGTCCGTCCGGCACCTCGGTGAACAGCCCGGGCGAGAGAATCTGCACGCCGGCGAAGACATAGGGGGCAAGTTCGCGCTCGCGCGGCCGGCGCACTTGGCCGAAAGGGTCTAGCAGGAAGTCGCCGCGGCCGATCTCGCCATCCACCTGCGCCGCGCGCACCAGCAGCAAAAGCCCGTCCATCTGCGCGGGATCGAAATGCTGTGCCAGCCGCGCCAATGCCGGCACCGGCCCATCCAGCCAGACGCTGTCGCCATTGCAGACCGCGAAGGGTCCTGGGCCGAGCTTCGGCAGCGCCATGGTGACCCCGCCGCCGGTCTCCATCAGCACGGTCTCGCGTTGCAGGCTGATGCGCGGCGCCTGCCGGGCGCCGACCGTGGCGGCGACCTTATCGGCCTGCCAATGGGCATTCACGACCGCCTCCTCGATGCCGGCTTCCACTAGGTGATCGAGTGCGCGGTCGAGCAGCGAGCGGCTATGCAGCATCAGCAGCGGCTTCGCCGTTGTCGCAGTGAGCGGCCGCATCCTGAGGCCGAGCCCGGCGGCCAGCACCATGCCGTGGGTAAGCGTGATCATATTGTCTCGTCCGGGTTGCGCCGCAGTGTCGCCGGGACATGGGCATCGAGGAAGTCCCGCAGCGGCCGGCAGGCCGGCTGGGACAGGGAACGTTCCAGCAGACCCCAGCAATGCGGGCCGTATTGCAGGTAGCGCGGCTTGTTGTCGCGCCGTGCCAGCCGCACCCAAAGCGCTGCGACCCGCAAATGCCGCTGCGCCCCGCAGGCCGCCATGGCGCCAAGGAATTCGCCGCGATCGAGGCCCGGGCGCTGCGCGAGATAGCGCGCCACCGCCGCCCGTCGCGCGTCCGCCGGGACTGGCCGGCGCGCATCCTCGACCAGTGAGACGACGTCATAGGCCGGGTGACCCAGCCCGGCATCCTGGAAGTCGATGATGCCGGTGCGCCGCGCCCCGCTACGGGCGTCCAGGCGCAGCAGATTGGCCGGGAAATAGTCGCGATGGACGAAGCCGCGGGCGGCGGCGAAGGGGGCCAGCATGGCGTGCAGCGCCGCCTCCAGCTCTCCCCGGATCGCCACCGAGGGCGGCGCGCCGAAGGCGGCCGGCCACCACCAGTCGAGGAAGGTCGCGGCCGTCGCCCGCGCCATGGCATCGGCATCCCAGGCTGGCAGCCCCGCCGGCACCGGCGCCTCGTGCAGCGCAGCCAGCGCCTCCGCAGCTTCTTCGTAAAGCGGCAGCGGGTCGTGCCCGGCATCGAGCAAGGCGGCGTGCGTGGCCTCGCCGAAATCCTCGATCAGCAGGAAGCCGCTGGCCGGGTCCTCGGCGAGGATCGTGGGTGTCGAGAGCCCGGCGGCGGCCAGGTGGCGGGCGAGGCGCGCGAAGGGGCGGACATCCTCAGGTGGCGGCGCATCCATCAGCAGCGCCGGCTGCGGCCCACCGACCAGCCGGGCATAGCGGCGATGGCTGGCATCGGCCGGCAGGGCGATTCGCCCGGCCGTGTCGAAGCCATGCGCCGCGAGGAAGGGTTCCGGATATCTCACGCCCCACGCGCCTCCCAACCACTGATCTGGGCCACCCGCTCGGTCTCCTGCGCGCCATAGGCGAAAGCGATGGCGAGCGCCCCTTCTGGCCGCAGTGGTCCGAGCCGGTCCGGCCATTCGACGAGCACGATGCCGCGCCGCGCTTCCTCCCAGCCGAGCTCGATCACCTCGCCTGATCCGGTCAGGCGATAGAGGTCGAAATGCTGCGCTTCCCCGCCGCCCGGCAGCGGATAGGCCTGCACCAGGGTGAAGCTCGGCGAGGGCACTTCGAGGCCCGGATCGCCGGCGAGGCGGCGCAGGAAGGCGCGGGCGAAGGCGGATTTGCCGGCGCCGAGCGGGCCTTCCAGCAGCACCGCATCGCCGGCCTGGGCGAGCGGCGCCAGCCGGGCAGCCAAGGCCTCGGTCGCGGCGAGATCGGGAAGCGTCACGGTGCGGGTCGGGTCCATCGCTCTGCCGGGCGGCCGCGCTGGTCTTTCGCCCGGCCCCGCCACCCTCTATGACGCCGGCCTTGCCCAGGGAAGGGGCCATGGCGTGGCGAGCGACAGCGCGGGGATGATCGAGACCGACGTGGCAGTGATCGGCGCTGGTCCGGTCGGCCTTTTCGCGGTCTTCGAATGCGGCATGTTGCGCATGCGGTGCGTGGTGATCGATGCGCTCGATGCGCCGGGCGGCCAATGCGCCGCGCTTTATCCGGAAAAGCCGATCTACGACATCCCAGCGCATCCGGCGATCGATGGGGCGGCGTTGGTGGCCCGGCTGGAAGCCCAGGCCGCACCCTTCGCGCCGCACTACCTGCTGGGTCAGCGGGTCGAGACGCTGGTGGCGGATGGCGATGGCTGGCGGCTTTCGACCAGTGGCGGAGCCACGGTGCGCGCGCGGGCGGTGATCATCGCCGCCGGCGCCGGCGCCTTCGGCCCGAACCGCCCGCCGCTGGCCGGCATCGAGGGCTACGAGGCCAGCGGCGGCGTTCGCTATCTGGTGACCCGGCGCGAGGAGTTCCGGGGCAAGCGCGTGGTGATCGCCGGCGGCGGCGACAGCGCCGTCGATTGGGCGCTCTCCCTCAAGGACATCGCCGCCAAGGTCGTGGTGGTGCATCGCCGACCGAAATTCCGCGCCGCGCCCGAGACGGCGGCGCAGCTTGAAGCCGCCGCGGCGCGCGGGGAGATCGAGCTGGCCATTCCCTATCAGCTGCACGGCCTGGCCGGCGCCGATGGTCGGCTGAGCGGCGTCGAGCTGGCGACCCTGAAGGGTGAGACGCGGCTGGTCGAGGCGGATCACCTGCTGGCCTTTTTCGGGCTGTCCATGGAGCTCGGCCCGATCGCCGATTGGAGCCTTGGCCTGGATAAGCACCACATTGCGGTGACGCCAGCGACGCTCGAGACCAATCTGCCGGGGGTTTACGCGATCGGCGATATCGCGACCTATCCGGGCAAGCTGAAGCTGATCCTGCAGGGTTTTTCCGAAGCGGCGATGGCCGCGCACGCCATCCACCCCCGCATCTTCCCGGGCGCGGCGCTGCACTTCGAATACAGCACGACCAAAGGCGTCCCCGGCGCGGCCTAAAGCGGGGTGCGTTGAGGCGGCATCGCCGAAGACGCTGAATCCCGCGATCAAATACTAGAGCGGGATGCGTGAGCGAATGCGAACGCGTGCGGCTCTCATGCCAGCGGGCAAATCCTTTGACCGCTGGTGGTGGTTTTCTGGCCCTCAATCGCCAGGCGGAAACCTGCGGTGGCCTGGGCTGCGCGGCACCCGTCATAGCCTCGGGCTGCTGGTATAAGCCGATCCGCCCGCGGCGGAGGCGCCGGCCAGCTCGGCCAGCGGCCAGCGCGGTCGCGGCGCATGATCGAGCGGATCAGTGAGGCCGAGGCGGAGCCGGGCGATCCCGGCCCAGGCGATCATCACGGCATTGTCGGTGCAAAGCCGCGGCGGTGGGGCGATCAGCGGCAGGCCCGCCTTGGCGGCAACGCCGCCGAGCGCCGCGCGGACCGCGGCATTGGCGGCAACGCCGCCGGCGATCACCAGCGCGCTCGCCCCGGGCAGCATCGCCAGCGCATGCGCGGCGCGATCCGCCAGCACCGCCGCGACCGCCGCCTGGAAGCTGGCGGCGATATCGGCCGGCGCTGCCGCCTGCCGTGCGACGGCCTGCGCGACCGCGGTCTTGAGGCCGGACCAGGAGAAATCGCAGCCTGGGCGGCCGAACAGCGGCCGTGGCAGGGCGATGGCCGTGGGATCGCCCCGTAGCGCCAGACGTTCCAGCGCCGGCCCACCTGGCCAGGGTAGGCCCAGCAGCTTGGCCGATTTGTCGAAGGCCTCCCCCACCGCGTCATCGAGGGTGGTGCCGAGCCGGCGATAGCGCCCGACCGCTTCGACCGCGACGCATTGGCAATGCCCGCCGGAGAGCAGCAGCAGCAGGAAGGGA
>CAITYE010000157.1 GCA_903896535.1 uncultured Paracraurococcus sp. | reverse complement strand
GGCGTCCTGGGCGGTGGTGCGGGTGGCCTCGGCGGTGGCCAATGCCTGGCGAGCCGCGGCGAAGGCGCTGGCGGCAGCCGCGCTCGCGGCCTCTGCGGCGGTCAGGCGTTCGGGCGGGATGCGCCCGGCCAGGGCTTCGGCATGCGCCGCCGCCAGCCGGTCGCGCTGTTCACCGAGCCGGCGCAGGCGTTGGGCGGCGACCTCACGGGCCGCGGCGGCTTGCTCGATGCGGGCGGCGATGCTGGCGGCGTCCTCGGTCGCGGCATTGGCCGCGCGCTCGCTCAGGCGGGCCGTCTCGGCCGCGTCGTGCAGGGCGGCCTCGGCCGCGCTCAGGCGCGCCGGCAGGGCCTCGGCGGCGGTGGCGAGTTCGGTTGCTTCGGTGGTGAGGCGCTCCTCGGCGGCGGCGGCGTCCAGGGCCATGGCCTCGGCATGGCCGAGATCGGCGAGGATCGTCGCCAACTGCTCCTCGGCGGCGGCCAGCGCCACCTGGGCGCGCCGTTCGGCGGCCTCCAGCCCCTCGGTCTCGACCCGCCGGCGCTCAAGCGCCGTGCGGGCCTCTGCCTCGGCGGCACGCGGGCCGGGCAGGGCGCGCTCGGCTTCGGCGGCGGTCTCAGCCGCGTCGACGGCGCCTGCCTCGGCGCGGGCGACGGCCTGGGCGGCCGCGTCGAAGCTGGCGCGGGCGGTCTCCAACGCTGCAGCGGCGCGGGCTGCGAGGATCGCCAGCCACTCACCTTCCGCCTGCCGCACGAGGCCGGACAGGTTGCGATAGCGATTGGCTTGCCGCGCCTGGCGTTGCAGGCCCTGGCGCTGGGCATCGAGCTGGCCGAGCAGATCCTCGGCGCGCAGCAGGTTCCCCTCCGCCTGCCGCAGCTTGAGCTCGGCCTCGTGCCGCCGGGCGCGCAGGCCGCTGATGCCGGCGGCTTCCTCCAGCACCTGACGGCGTTCCTCGGGCTTGGCGCTGATCAGCGTGGCGACGCGGCCTTGGCTGACCATGGCCGAGGCCCGGGCGCCGGAGCCAAGGTCGGCGAACAGGGTCTGCACATCGCGCGCCCGCACCTCGCGGCCATTGACGCGGAAATTGCTCCCCTCACCGCGGGCGATCTTGCGGATGATCTCCAGCTCCGCGACCTCGGCGTTCGGCGGCGGTGCCAGGCCGGCGGCGTCTTCCAGGAATAGCGAGACCTCGGCAAGGTTGCGCCCGGGCCGGCTGGCGGTGCCGGCGAAAATCACGTCCTCCATCTCGCCGCCGCGCATGGACCGCGCGGAGGTCTCCCCCATCGCCCAGCGCAGCGCTTCGACGATGTTCGACTTGCCGCAGCCATTGGGCCCGACGATGCCGGTCAGGCCGGGCAGCACCTCGACGGTGGTCGGTTCGGCAAAGCTCTTGAAGCCGGCGATGCGCAGCCGGGCGAGCGTGGCGCGCGGTGCCTCCGCCGTGGCGGGCGCCGCGGCGGGCTGGTTCGGGTCGGCGGGGACGGCGTCTTCGTCGGGGGTGGGGGACAGCGCGTCCATCGCCGGTTCAGCCCTTCGCCGCTTCGTCCACGTACTCACGGAACTTGGCGAAATCCATGCCGCCCGAGACGTTGCGGGTGCCGCCCTTGCCCTTGAAGGTGAAGCTCGGGGTCGCCCGCACCTCGGCGTCCTTCTCGGCGATCGCGCGCTGTTCGAAAAGGGCGCGTTGCAGCGCCTCATCGGCCGCGATGCGATCGAATTCCGGACGCGGCATGCCGGCCAGCGCGGCAAGGCCGGCCAGCGCCGCCATCTGGTCGCCCCGGGTGAAGGCCCAGCGATCCTGGGTGCCGAGCAAGGTTTTCACGAATCCCTCGTACCGATCGGCCGGCAGGGAGCGGGCAACGGCCGCCGCTGTCAGCGCCAGGCGGTCGAGCGGGAAGTCGCGAAAGAGGAAACGGACGCGCCCGGTATCGATCAGCTCGGTGCGGATTTGCGGGTAGACGTCCTTCGCGAAGGCCGCGCAATGCGAGCAGGTGAGGGAGAAATACTCGGTCACCGTCACCGGCGCATCGGCGTTGCCGACCCCGCGATCGCCGAGCCGCGCATCCTGGGCGCGGGCGAGGGTGGGTAGCACCAGGGCGGTGCCGAGGAGGAGGCGGCGGGCTAGGGGGCGGTGGAAGGAGTTCATCATGGCTCCGCGAGCAGGGGGGCGACTCCGGCCGGGGGCCGGGCTCAGGGGCCTCTCCGATAGACGCCCCGGCCGAGCTTTGCCAGCGCCGCGCGCAAGCCGGCATCCGGCAGCGAGTCGAGCTCCGCCGCGACTCGGGGCGGCAGGGGCCGGGCGGGCGGCAGCGGGGCCACGGGGGGGCTGGCGGCCCGTGGCTGCTGGATGAAGCGCAACTCCCGGACCAGCGCTTCGCCGAGCTGGCCATTGATCCGGGCGATCAGTTGCGGGGCAAGGTATTGCAGTTCCATCGCCACCGGCCCGGCGCAGGCGATGGTCAGCCGGCCGCCGGCGAAGCGGCTGGGCTGGGTGGTGGCCGCAAGCGCCGGGCCGACCAGCGCCGGCCAATCGGCGAGCAATTGCGCGCCCGCCGGGCTGCGCTTGCGGAAGGCGGGGCGGGTCAGGCGCGGGACCAGCGCCGAGAGCGGCTGCGGGCCGAAGGGGGAGCGTTTCCCGCCGGGCTCGCTATCCTTCGCCATATGTCCTTGCCCCCCGCCGCCGCGCTGCTGTCCTGGTACGATCGGCACGCTCGCAGATTGCCCTTTCGCGTCGCCGAGGGAAGGGCCGATCCTTATCGGGTCTGGCTGTCCGAGGTGATGTTGCAGCAGACGACCGTCGCCGCGGTCGGACCCCGCTTCGCGCGCTTTCTCGACCGTTTCCCCGATGTCGGAGCCCTGGCCGCGGCGCCGGAGGCGGCGGTGATGGAGGAATGGGCCGGGCTTGGCTACTATGCCCGGGCGCGGAACCTGCACGCGGCGGCCCGCGCGGTCGCGGCGCGAGGCGGCTTTCCGGACACCGTCGAAGGGCTGCGCGCGCTGCCTGGCATCGGTCCTTATACCGCCGCGGCGATCGCCGCCATCGCCTTTGCCGTGCCGGTGGTGGCGATGGATGGCAATGTGGAGCGCGTGCTGGCGCGGCTGACCGCCGAGACCCGGCCATTGCCCGGCGTGAAGCCGCGGCTGGCCGAGGCAGCGCAGGGTTTCTGTGCCGATCCGGCGATGCGCGCGCGCCCCGGGGATTTCGCCCAGGCGCTGTTCGATCTGGGCGCGACGCTCTGCACGCCGCGCAGCCCGGCCTGCGCGCTATGCCCCTGGCGAGAGCATTGCGCCGGCTGGACGCAGGGGATTGCCGCCGGGCTGCCGGTGAAGACGCCGAAGCGGGCGCGGCCGCTGCGGCATGGCGCGCATTTCCTGCTGACCGATGCGACGGGCGCGGTGCTGCTGCGCCGCCGCCCACCTTCTGGCCTGCTGGGCGGCATGCTGGAGATACCCGGCGCGCCGTGGCGGGAGAGCGCCTGGGCGCCCGCCGAGGCGTTGGCGCATGCACCCTTGCCCGGGCTGCGCTGGCAACGCCTGCCGGGCGTCGCGCGGCACGGATTTACGCATTTCGAACTTTCGATGATCCTGTTCGCCGCAACGGTGCCGCGCCTTGCGCCGCCGGCGGGCATGGAGGCGCGGCCGTTGGCGGCGGCGGCGGCAGCCTTGCCCAGCGTGATGCGCAAGCTGCTGGCGTTGCACGAGAGCGGGGCCGATGGAGATTGCGTGACGAATGATCGCGAAGTGTGAGCGGATCGCCGTGCCGATTGCCCGGGGCGATGCGGGCGAGTAAGTCTGCCCACGAAATACCAAGCTTTCGGAGGCCCGCCATGTTCCAAAACAAGACCGCTCGTCTGAAACCTGCGGGGCGCGCCGCCGCGCTCGGTCTACTGCTGCTCGGCGCCGCCCTGGCTCCGGCAGGCGCCGAGACGCTCGCGGTCGGCCCGAACGCCCCTTATAAGACGCTGGGCGAGGCCATGGCGAAGCTGAAGAACGGCGATCGCATCACCCTCGCCCCCGGCGAGTATTTCGAATGCGCCATTATCGGCAACGATAATGTGACCATTGAAGGCACCGGTGCCGACGGCGCGGCGGTGCTGACGGACAAGGCCTGCGGCGGCAAGGGCCTGCTGGTCACGCAGGGCGATAACATCACCATTCGCAACATCACCCTGACGCGGGCGCGCGTGCCGGATATGAACGGCGCGGGCATCCGCAACGAATCCCCGCGCCTGCTGGTTGATCGCGTGCGCTTCATCAACAACCAGAACGGCATCCTCACCGGTGGTCCTTCCGAAGGCGGGACCATGATCGTCAAGGACAGCTATTTTGAAAAGAATGGCGGCTGCTTCCCGGCCTGTACCCATGGGATCTACGCCAATCGCCTGGCGCTGCTGCGCGTTGAGGGCTCGACCTTCGTCGAGACCAAGCAGGCGCACCACATCAAGTCCCGCGCCGCGCGGACCGAGGTGCTGAACACGACGACGCGCGACGGGCCGGAGGGCACGGCGAGCTATCATGTTGATATCTCGAACGGCGGCGACCTGATCGTGCGCGGCAGCACCATGGTGAAGGGGCCGAAGGCGGAGAACCGCAGCGCCATCATCATGATCGGCGCCGAGGGCGTCACCCAGCGCACCCGTGAGATCAAGGTCGAGAACAACCGGGTGACGAATGAGGGTGGCTATGAGACCACCTTTGTCGTCAACAACACGGCCGAGGACGCGATCCTGTCCGGCAACCGCTACACCGGGCGGATCATCCCGCTGCGGGGCGACGGCCGGGCCGACAAGTAATCAATCCGGCTTGACGCCGGCGGTCTGGATCACCTCGCGCCAGCGGTCCAGTTCGCCGGCGATCAGCTGGGTATAGCCGGCCGGGCCGAGGCGGCCCGGCTGCACGCCGATGGTGGCGAAGCGTTCCCGTAGCTTCGGATCATTCAGCGCTTCGCCGATGACCAGGCTCCAGCGTTCGACCAGTGCGGGTGGCAGGCCGGCGGGGGCGGAAAAGCCGAACCAGTTGGTGGTGACCACGCCGGGATAGCCGGCTTCGGTGAAGCTCGGCACCTCCGGCAGCGCCGCGTCGCGTGCCTGCTCACTGGTCCCCAGGGGGCGGAGCCGGCCGGCTTTCAGATGCGGCAGCGCGATGGGCAGGCTTTCCATTACGGCTGGAATCTGCCCGCCGATCGCATCGGCCAGCGCGGGGGCGGAGCCGCGATAGGGCACATGCGTCAGCTCGATCCCGGCGGCCCGGGCCAGCAACTGGCCGGCGAGGTGGTTCATCGTGCCATTGCCGCCGGTGCCATAAGCCAGCCCGCCGGGCCGGCCCCGCGCCAGGGCGACGAATTCGGCCAGCGTCTGCGCCGGCACGCCGGGATTGACCACGAGCACGCTCGCGAAAGTGCCGACCAGCGCGATATGCGTGAAGTCCCGCAGCGCGTCGTAGGGCGGGTTGGGGTAGAGCACTGGGCCGATCCCGTGGGAGGCCGCGCTCGACATCAGCACCAGGTAGGGATCGCCGGGCGCCTTGGCGATGAGATCGGCGCCCACCATGCCGCCCGCGCCGGGCCGGTTTTCGACGACCAGCGGTTGGCCGAGCCGGTTGCCGATCGCCTCCACCAGGGCACGCGAGAGAGTGTCCGCCGCGCCGCCGGGGGGGAAGTTGACGATCCAGCGGATCGGCCGATCCGGCCAGGGCTGGGCATGCAGAAGGGCGGGCGCGGCGAGCCCGGCCAGCAGGGTCCGGCGGGCGAGTTTCACGGAAACATCGCGACGGCGCGGATCGGGCTGGCGGTGCCGCCCCGGATCTTCAGCGGAAAGCCGATGAAGGTGAAGCGGCCGCGGCCGATCAGCTTGTCCAGATTGGCGAGGCATTCCATGTGGGTGATGCCGCGCTCGGCGCAGGCCATGTGCGCGAGGAAATTCGGCTCGCCTTCCGGCGAGGGGCTGATCGCCTCGACGCCGAACATGCCGATGCCCCGATCCGCCAGCCAATGCACACTCTCCAGCGCCAGGCCTGGAAAATCATGCTGATAGCCGGGCTTGCCGAGCAGGCGCTCATTCGTCGCCATCCAGATCAGCACGGTGTCCTTCGGGCGGATCTCCTGGCCGGATTTCGCCAGCGCCGCCTCCATCTCCGGCACCGTGATCTGATGCTTCAGCGGCACCTGCGAGAGATCGAGGCAGAAGCCCGAGGTGTAGAAATTCTCAAGCGGCATCTGCTCAACCGAAAGCGCGCCCGGGCGGGGGTCGAAATGCACCGGCGCATCGACATGGGTGCCGGCATGATCGCTCATGGAGAAATACAGCGCCTTCGACGTGAAGGTGGTGTTGCCGGCCACTTTCTTCTCCGAGTGATCGCCCCAGACCGTGAAGACCGCGGGCGGATGGCTCGGGTGGGTCTGCGTGCGGTGGAACAGCTCACGCGAGAGATCGACGAATTCGGGCATGGGATCGGGCTCCTCGGATCGGCGGATGGTCGCGCCGGCGGGGCGCGCCGGCAAGCCGTTCAGCCCGGGTTGTCGCAGAGATAGCGGCGCAGGTGATGCGGCGTTGCGGCGATCGCCGGACAGAAGCCCAGGATCACCGGCTCCAGCGCATCATAGAGGGCCTTATTGCCGGCATTCAGCGCCTCCAGCCGCTCCCGCGCGGCTTCTGCCTCACGGCCCAGGCGGGCCAGGTCAATCCGGGTATGGCGGCCATCGCGGAAGACGAAGCGGCCGCCGATCATCACATGCCGCACGCCGCAGCCATCCTCGGTATGGACGATCTGGTTGGTGGTCCAGTTGTGCGGCATCCAGTTGATCGAACCGAGATCCAGGAAGACGATATCCGCCTTGAAGCCGGGCGCGATGGCGCCGAGATCCTTGAAGCCCATCGCCTTGGCCGAGCCCAGCGTCGCCGCGCGGTAGACCTCATCGGCGGTGGCCCAGAAGCGGGGGTCGGGCGTCTGCACCTTCGAGAGCATGGAGGCGTAGCGCATCGCCTCGTACATGTTCTGGTTATCGGCGCAGGTCGCGCCATCGGTGCCGATCCCGACATTGACGCCGGCATCGATCGCCTCGCGCAGCCTGAACATCCCGTTGCCGAGCTTCATGTTGCTGCCGGGATTGTGCACCACGGAGGCACCCTTGTCGGCGAGCAGGCGGAAATCATCATCGTCCAGCCAGACGCCGTGCGCCGCGGTGAAGTCCGGCCCGACGAGACCGAGGCCATCCATGTGCTGCAGCAGGGACCGGCCGTACTGTTTCAGCCCGACAACCGCCTGCACCTTGCTCTCGCCGACATGGCTGTGCAGGCCGACGCCGTGCTCCCGCGCCAGCCGGGCGCAGCCGCACATGAAGGCGTCGGCGCAATGCAGCGGGATGGTCGGCGCGACCGCCGGGATGATGTCCTGCCCGGCCCATTTCCAGCCCTTCAGCACGGTGGAGATGGCGGAGAGTGTGGCGTCATAGGGCTGCATCCGCATGCCTTCGACCACCTTGCGCAGCGGCGCCGGCAGGGCATCGAGCAGGCCGGGGATCGCTTCATACAATGAGCGGTCGGCGACCATCGGCGCGATCACCGCGCGCATGCCCACTTCGGCATAGGCGGCGGCGCCGGCATCCATGCCATCGACGGTCGGGACGGGGAATTCGAAGAACAGGTCATAGGCGGCGGTGCAGCCCTTCGCCACCATTTCGGCGGCGCAGAGCATGGTCGAGAGCTTCTTGTCCTCGGTCGTGCGGTTGCCGCCGATCCAGGGTGCCGCTGCCAGCAGCAGCTCCAGCGTCCATTTGTCGCCTTGCCCCTTGCCGAGGCCGGTATGCCCATGGGTATGGCCGTTGATCAGGCCGGGATGCATCAGCAGGCCGGCGGCATCGATGATCTTCGTCCCGGGCGGCGCCGGCACCTGCGTGCCGACCGCCTTGATGATGCCGTCCTCGATCAGCACCTCGGCGGGCTCGCCGCGGCGGCGGCTGGCATCGGCCAGCAGCGCACCCTTGATGAGGATGAAGCCCTTCTCGATCTCGGCCATGCATGGGTCCTTTCAGGTCAGAGGCCGGCGCCGGGCGGCGCGGCGCCGCTCGACCACGGAAACAACAGGCGTTCGGTCAGCGCCACCGCCTGGAACAACAGGATGCCCATGACCGCGAGCACGATCACCGCGCCGAAGGCCAGCGGGGTCTTGAAGAAGGCCATGGAGGTCTGGATCAGATAGCCGAGCCCCGCCTCGGCGCCGACGAATTCGGCCACCACCGCGCCAACCACGGCCAGCGCGGCGGCCACCTTCAGCCCGCCGAAGACGAAGGGGATGGCGAAGGGCAGGCGGATGCGCAGCAGCTCCTGCAAGCGTCCGGCGCGGCAGGCGCGGCCCAGCTCGATCAGCTCGGGCGGGGTCGCCATCAGCCCGGCGACGGTGCCAACCACCAGGGGAAAGAAGGCGACCAGGAAGGTGACGATGACGCGCGGCAGCTCGTTCGCCCCCAACGCCACGATCAGGATCGGCGCCAGGGCAACCTTCGGGATGGATTGGGTGATGACCAGCAGGGGATAGAGCGCCGCCGCCAGCGCGCGGGAGGAGACGATCAGCATCGCCAGGGGCAGAGAGATCGCAACACTTGCCGCGAAGCCGAGCAAGACCGTCCCCAGCGTTGCCCAGGTGTGTTTCAGCACCACCGGCCAGGCGGCCAGGGTCTGGGCGAAGACCAGACTGGGCGCGGGTAGCAGGAAGGGGCGGATCGCGAAGCCGCGGCAGATCCCCTCCCAGATCAGAAAGAGCAATACCACCGCGGCGATGCCTGGCGCGGTCTCACGCAGGCCGGCCGCGATCCGGGCTGTGCTAGGCCGCACGCGGCAGCCTCCCGCCATAGATCAGCGCGCGGATGCGCTGCGCCGCCGCCTGGAAGGCGGGCAGCGCCTCCTGCTCGAAGCTGCGTGGCCGCGGCAGGTCGATCTCGATCACTTCGGCGACCCGGCCCGGGCGGGGGGACATCACCACCACCCGATCGGCCAGCAGCACTGCTTCGGGGATGGAATGCGTGACGAAGACCACCGCCATCTCCCGCCCCTGCCAGATGCGGAGCAATTCCAGGGACATTTCCTCCCGCGTCAGCGCATCCAATGCGCCGAAGGGCTCGTCCATCAGCAGCACGCGGGGTTCCTGCAACAGGGCGCGGCAGATCGCCACGCGTTGCTGCATGCCGCCCGAAAGCTCCCGCGGCAGCCGCCGCTCGAAGCCCGTCAGACCAGCGGTCGCCAACAGGGCGCGGGCGCGCGCTTCGGTCCCCGCGCCGGCCTGCTTCATCAGCCGCAGCGGGAAGGTGACGTTCCGCAGCACATCCGCCCAGGGCAGTAGCGTTGCCGCCTGGAACACCATGGCGGTTTCGGCGCGCGGTGCCGTGACCGGGGACCCATCCAGCAGCACCTGGCCGCTGCTCGGCGGGATCAGCCCGGCGATCATCCGCAGCAAGGTCGACTTGCCGCAGCCCGAGGCGCCGACGATCGCGACGAACTCGCCCGCCGCGACGTGCAAGCTCACGTCACGCAACGCCTCCACCTCGCCCTCACGCGTGGGGAATAGCTTGCGGATGCGGTCGATGCGGATCACGGCGTCAGGGTACGGACGCGGGCAGCATGCTGGTATCGACGGCCTTGGCCGGATCGAAGGCGGCGGGGTCAAGCTGCTGGCTCTCCGCCACCACCCGCCAGGTGGTCGCCAGCCGCTCCGGCTCGAAGCGGCCGAGGCCGGTTGCCTTGGCGTGATCGGTGAAGACGAAGCCCATCACCGCCCGCTGGCTGCCCTCGCAATCATCCTGCGCCACTTCGGGGTTCTTCGCGACGTGCAGCCGGCAGGCCTCGGCGCGGTTATCGCGGGCGAAGACCAGGCTCTGCTGCAGCCCGAGCAGGAAGCGGCGCACCAGGTCGGGGTTCTTCTTGATGACATCGTCGGTGGTGATGATGCTGGCGGCGTAGATCGCGAAGCCCGTCTCGACGAAGGGCAGCACGATGATCTCCTCCCCCGCCGCCTGCGCCGCCTTGTTCGTGTAGTAGTGATGGATCGAATAAAAGGGCGCCGCATCAACGCGCCGGCTGATCATCATGGCTGCCATGGCGGAGGCATCGGTCGTGACCCAGGCGATCTTCTCGGGATCGGTCCCGGCGCGCCGGGCGACTTCCGGAAAATAGAGGCGATGACTGTTTCCGGCGGTGATGGCGATCTTCTTGCCCTCCAGCCCCTTGAAGGTAGTGATGCCGCTGCTCTTGAGCACAAAAAGCGAATGCGGCGAATGGGTGTAGATCGCCGAGATCGCCTTGACCGGGATATCCTGCCGCGCCCGGGCGGCGAGGACGCCGCCGACATCGGCGACGCCGAAGGGGGCAGCACCGGCTGCAACCTTATTGATGGTATCGCCCG
>CAITYE010000156.1 GCA_903896535.1 uncultured Paracraurococcus sp. | reverse complement strand
GCCGGCCGCCGGGCGCAGCGCCATGCCGAGCAAAGCGGGGCGGTCCGCGGGCCTCGCCGGGGCGATGCCGGGGCAGGGCCAGGGGCGGAGATCCGCCTGCGTCGCGCCCAGCGCGTGCAGCAGGCGATGCTGGCCGCAGAAGGGATGCGTCGGCGCCTCGCGGATCGCCTCCCAGATCGCCGGCTGGGCGCTTTCGCTGTCCAGCCCATGCAGCACGACGCGCCCCAGGGGCAGCCGCGCCAAGACCCCAAGCAGCGCCTCGGCGGCCGGGATGGTGCCGCCGACGCCGATGCCGGCGGCGATGATCGGTTCGGTGGGCGGGGCCTTTTCCCAGGCCAGCGTCTGCGCCCGCAGCGCTTGCACGCGGCGCATGCCGATATCGAGCAGGCCCTGCGCCGCCAGCCATTCCTGCCAGGCCGCGGCGACGCCGCGCAGGAAGGTCAGCGTGATGTCCCAATGCGTGGCGTGTTCCGCCGGTACCAGCCCGGCGAGGCGTTCCAGCCAGCGGGCGTTCAGCGCTTCCGGCGTGCTGCGGGCCAGCAGGTCGAGATCCTTCTCCTCCAGCGCGATTTCGTCGAACAGCGTCGCGAGCGCGCCGGCGAGGCCCCAGGCCTGGGCCGGCGTCGCGGCGCCGCCGCGGGCGGCGGGCAGGCGCTGCACGAAGCCGGTCAGCACCGCCTGCCGCCGAAGCGGGGCAACCGCCGGCGGCAGGTCGAGCAGCGCCGGCAGGGCCAGCTCATCGGCATCCTCGGTGGAGAGTCCGGCCAGTGCCCGCAGGCGGGGCAGCAGCAGTGCCTCCCCGCCGGCCGCGCGCAGGAAGGCCAGGCGCAGGGCGCGGGCCGAACGGCGCGTGGGCAGCAGGATGGTCAGGCGCGACAGCGCCTCCGGCGCGCTGGCCGGCTGTTCGGCCAGCACCCCGGCGGCGAGGGCATCGAGGAAGGGGAGATGCGCGGGAATAGCGTAGAGGTTCACGAGATGTTCTTTAGCGCGATTCGACCCCGCTGGCGAATCGAAACCCCCGGGGCGGGGCGGCATGCGGCATGCTGGGATCAGCTTCCAGACCAAGGTCCCCACGCCATGACCGACCGCCGCATGCACCTGATCGCCTATCTGAAGTCCGGGCCGAATTTCAGCTATCCCAGCGCCTGGCGGCATCCGGCGGCCGCGCTCGACGATCTGTTCGATCCCGGCCGTTGGGAACAGTGCGCCCGGCTGCTGGAAGCGGCCTGCTTCGATGCCTGCTTCTTCGCCGATGGCCTTGGCATCCCCGATCTCTACAAGGGGCGCTACGATGATTACGTCGGGCGCGGCGGCCAGCTCTCCCTGCTCGACCCCATGGTGCTGGCGCCGTTGATGGCGCGGGTGACGACGCATCTGGGCATTGGCGTCAGCCTTTCGACGAGCTTCACCCCGGCCTTCATCCTGGCCCGTTGGCTCGGTTCGCTCGATTTGATCAGCGGCGGGCGCGCGGCCTGGAACGTGGTCACCACGGGGCGGGATTTCGAGGCGCGCAATTGCGGTCTGGCCGGCCTGCTGCCGAAGGAGCAGCGCTACGACATGGCCGATGAGGTGCTGGAAGCCTGCGACCTGCTCTGGCATGGGTGGGAGCCGGATGCGCTGGTGCTGGACCGCGCCGCCGGCGTCTTCGCCGATCCCGACAAGATCCATCGCGCCCACTACGCCGGCCGGCATGTGCGGACGGAGGGCCCGGCCTCTGTCCCGCGCAGCCCGCAGGGGCGGCCGGTGCTGATGCAGGCCGGCGCCTCCCCCCGCGGTCGCGCCTTCGCCGCGCGCTGGGGCGAGGCGTTGTTCTGCACCCCCGCCACCAAGGCCGACAGCAAGGCCTATCGCG
>CAITYE010000155.1 GCA_903896535.1 uncultured Paracraurococcus sp. | reverse complement strand
TTGCTGTCGAGCCTGGGCAGCGCCACCACCTCATCCCCCGGTCGCGGCGCCTGGGAGGCGTCCAGCACCAGCTCCCCCGAAGGCCGGCGGATCATCAGCGCGCTGTCGCTACCGCGCGGGGTGAAGCCGCCGGCCTGCTTGATATAGTCGGACAGCTGGAGATCCTGGCGCCAGACCACGGCGCGCGGGGCGACCACCTCGCCGGTTACCATCACGGTCTGCGACCGCTCCGGCACCACCACCACGTCGCCGTCTTGCAGGCGCATGGGCAGGCAATTGCCGGCGCTGTCGGTCACGACGACGCGGCCTTCCGGCGTCACTCGCCGGGCGCGTTGGATATAGGAGGAGACGAGGTTCGCCTCACTGGCGCGGATGGCGGCGACGCCGGTCGTGGCGGAGGTCGCCATGAACAGCTGCCGCTCAAGCCGGTCCAGCGCCTCATCGATGGCACGGCGCTGCTGCTGGGCGACGGAGGGGCGCAGCAGGAAGACGCCGTCGGTATTGGCCAGCCGGGGATCGACCTCGACATAGTTCAGCAATTGGCAGAGCTGGGTGTCGCGGTCGGCGACCAGGACGGAGGGGCCAATGCGGCTGCCCTCGATCGTCACCCGGACGGTGCGCGCCGGGGCGTCACTGATGAAGCTGACCGTGTCCTGGTCCTGCAGCGAGACGCCGGCGAATTCGCGCAAGCTGGCGTAGCGGGAATAGGGATGGCCGTTGCGGCTGCCGCGGATCACCGCATTGGTCGCCGAGGGCAGGGGCCTGGCGTATTGCATCATCTCCCGCCCGGTCATCCCGCCGGAGGGGGCTTCGAAGAAGTAGTTGTTCCGCACCGCGCCATCGGCGCCGACCATGGCGCGCTGGCGGCCGACCACGATGGTATCGCCTTCCTGCAGCCTAATAGCGGGCAGCCGGCCGGAGAGCAGGAAGTCATAAAGGTCGATCGTCGCGGCCGTGCGCCCGCCGCGTTGCAGCGTGATGTCGCGATAGGACCCGCGAGAGGGCTCGACCCCGCCCGAGCGGACCAGGAAATCGAGCGGGCTGTCAGAGGCAGTGCCGCCATAGCGCCCGGGGGTGCGGACCGCGCCGGTGACGAAGACGCCGATCCGCTGGGTCTGCAGCAGCACGGCATAGACCTGGACCTGACTGGTGTAGACGCGCTGCACCGCGGCGGCGACCACCCGTTGCAGGTCGCCCGCGCGGGTGCCGGCGACCGGCACCGGGCCGATCTGCGGCAGGAAGAGATTGCCGTTGGGATCGACGATGCCGACTGCCTCGGCCTCGATCGCCCCCCAGGCACGGACCGAGACCCGATCGCCGGGGGCGATGATGTAGTTCGGATTGGGCGCGTCTGAGATCGCCGTCGCGTCGCGGGTGAAAAGCTGGGCGCCGAAGACCGCGGAGACGCCGAGCCGGCGATCCGCCTCACCCAGCGGGGCGACGGCGAGTGGCCCGCCCTCGGCCTCGGTCTCGCTGCCGACGCGGTTGCGGATGCGGTCATTGCCGGTGAGGCTGGGCAGTTGCTGCGCCTGGGCCTGGGCCGGCGTCTGCTGCGCGAGCTGGTTCTGCGCCTGCTGCAACAGCAGCATGCCCGATTGCGCGAAGGCCGCCGGGATGCCGGCGGCCAGGAATAGCAGGGCGGCCAGCAGGCCGCGGCAGCTAGGACGCATGTTCACGCATGCCGGCGACGAGCAGCCAGAGCAGCCCATAGACCAGGGAGAGACAGAAGAAGACATAAAGGATCGACTGGATCGCCTTGGGATAGCGGGCGTATTCGGCAAGATTGGGCTCGACCACCCGCTGGATGAAAATCTGCTGCTTCTGCGCCTCGACCCGCGCCCGCTCCAGCGAGGCGGTGGCGCTGGCCAGCATGCCGCGGGCCAATTCGCGCTCGACGTTCAGGCGCTCGTATTCGCCGATCTGTTGCGGCAGCGCGGCCTCGCCGCTGGTGCTGCGGGTCCGTTCGGTGGCGGCCTGGGCTTCCAGCGCGGCGACCCGGTTCTGCAACTGCAGGACGCGTGGATTGTCTGGGCGGGTATAGCGCAGCGCCTCGGTCAGCTCGGCCCGGGCCTGGGCCAGGGCGCCGTCCAGCTTGCCGATGATCTCCAAGGTGATGCCGGCGGTGCGGGCGGGATCGACCGCCCTCTCCCGTTCCCGGAAGCTGGTCATCGCCAGTTGCACGCGGGTGAGGCGAGCTTCGGAGATGTCGTATTCTTCCCGTGCGATGCGCAGCGCATCGGCCAACTGGCGCTGGTTCAGCCGGTTGACCATCGCCTCCGACAGGCCGAGCAGCTGTTCGGCGATGGCCTTGCTGTCCTCCGGGCGGAAGCTGCGGACGCGCAGCGTGGTGATGCCGCTGGTGGTGTCGAAGTCGGCGGCGACCATGCGCTGATAGTAGTCGAGCAACCGTTCGGCCGGCGGGTTGGCCCACCACAGCCGGGCGAGGGGGTCGGCTTCCGGCCGGCGGAAGATGTCGAGCAGCGGCAGCTTTTCCCCCAGCCGGCGCACCGCGTCGTGGGAGGCGAGGTAGTCCCGCACCGCCAGCGAATCCTGGCCCGAGGCCGCCATCCCGCCCGCCCGGGCGAGATCACTGAGCGAGCCGGGGACCGAGGTCGGCGCGCTGCCCTTGATCATGAAGCGCGCCTCGCTGTCATATTGCGGCGCGGCGAAGCCGAGGAAATACGTCCCGACCAGCAAGGTTGGCAGCAGCACCAGCAGCGCGAAGGGATGCCGGGCCAGGAAGGCCCGCAGCCGATGCCGCGCCGGCGCGGTGCGCGGCGGCTCAGACCAGCCGGCGACCTCGCTGGCGAGGTCAGGCTGCCTGGTAGATGGCGATTGCTTCGTCCAGATCGTCATAGCGGGTCAGCCTGCCGTTATCGAGGATGGCGCCGGAGGAACAGTAGCTCCGCACGACATCGGGGATATGGGACACGAGCAAAAGGGCGCTGCGGGCCTGCCGTTCTGTCAGGGCCGCATGATAGCGCGCGGCGAAGCGGCTGTCGCCCACCGCGATCGCCTCATCCACCAGGTAGCAGTCGAAGTCGACGGCCAGCGATAGGGCGAAGCCCAGCCGGATGATCATGCCCGACGAATAGGTCTTCACCGGCAGCCGGAAATAGGCCCCGAGGTCGGCGAATTCGCGGACGAAATCGACCGTCTCCGCCACCGGTTTGGCATAGATGCGGGCGATGAAGCGGGCATTATCCGCGCCGGTCATGTTGTAGTGCATGGCCCCGGCGAAGCCGAGCGGCCAGGAGACGGTCATGCGCCGTTCGACCCGGCCCGTGCTCGGGAGCTCGACGCCGGCGATCACCCGCAGCAGCGTCGTCTTGCCGGCGCCATTGCGGCCGAGGATGCCGACCTTCTCGCCCGGCGCGAAGGTGGCGTTGAGGCCGCGCAGCACCTCTCGCTGGCCGAGATGCGTCCGATAGCTTTTGCTGACATCGTGGAGCCGGATCATCGCCTAGATCACCAGATGCCGCCGCGCCGCGCGCAGCGCCGCCATCCCCAGCAGGTTCAGCGCGACGATCCAGCCGAGCACATAGGGCTGGTCAAACTGCGTCGGCACGCTAAGGCCGTAAAGCCCGTAGCGCATCATCTCAAAGATATGCAGCGTCGGGTTCCACAGCGCCACCCGCTGCAGGTCCGTCGGCAGCCAGAAGGCCATGTAGAAGCAGCCGGTGAAGGGCATGGTCAGATAGGTGAACAGGTGGGTCACCCGCTCGAACACCTCGGTATAGATGCTGGCGGCCGCGAGCAGCAGGCAGACGCCATGGGCGAACAGCCCCATCAGCAGCATGGACCACATCACCATCTCAATATGCGCCGGGCGCTTGCCGAGGATCAGCCAGCAGCCACCGAGGAACAGCGCCATCACGAACATCGTCGCTGCCGTCTCCAGCAGATCCTTGGCGAGGATGATGTCGAACAGCGTGATGCAGCGGTGATAGAGCAGCGACTGGGAGCCGTAGATCACCCCGGGCGCGCGATTGATGACGCCGCGCAGCAGGTAGAACATGATATAGCCGGTGACCATGAAAAACGCCGGATCGAGCCCGCCCGGCATGGTATGGCCGGTAATGAGATGTATCGCGCCGATGGCGCTGCCCAGCAGCGCCGGCTCTCCGAACAGCCACAGATAGCCCAGGTTTTCCTTGCCGAAGCGCGAGCTCAACTCGCGCAGCGTCAGCGCACCGATCACCCGCAGCTGGGTGCGGAACGCGGCACCTAGGCCCTCCGCCGGGATGGTCGCGTCGCTCATGCCCCGGCCTTGCCCCGCCACCGGGCGGCGATCCATGGCGCGCGAAGGGCGGCCCGACCAATCACGATCGCTGATAGCCTCCGCCCAGCAGGGGCCGCACCACGACCCAGGAACCGCCCATCTCCGGCCCGCCCTGGCAGACCAGCGAAGCGCGTTCCCCCCGA
This sequence comes from uncultured Paracraurococcus sp., assembly GCA_903896535.1. Classification (GTDB taxonomy): domain Bacteria; phylum Pseudomonadota; class Alphaproteobacteria; order Acetobacterales; family Acetobacteraceae; genus CAITYE01. Next base: position 467 of record CAITYE010000155.1, on the reverse strand, counting down.
CCGCTGCCCAGGATGACGTCCCGGCATTCCCGCCCGCCGGCCGAGACGTAGCTGCGCGCGACCCGGGCCGGGAAGCGGCTGCCATCATCCATCACCACCATGCCGCGGGCGCCGGCCGGGGCCGTGGCAACGAAGGCCGCCAGCGGGTCCATCGGCGCTGGCGGCACCGCGCTGGTGGACGCACCGCGGCCCCAGCCGCCCTCGGCGCAGCCGGCCAAGCCCAGAGTGGCCAAGCCGAGGGTGGCCAAGCCACCGAAAGCGCCAAATCGGCGACCCGATCGGGCCGAATCGCGGGTGCACATCGTTATCACTGCCTGCATCGTAGCCTGTGCTGTAGCAAAACCCTGTGACAAGGTAAGCAGATTTCCAATGACAAAGCCCCCATCCGCAGCACCGTGACGCATCGTGCCACCCGCATGACTGCCGCCGATCAGGCAGGATTGCCGCCGGAGCATGGCGGCAACATG
>CAITYE010000154.1 GCA_903896535.1 uncultured Paracraurococcus sp. | reverse complement strand
TCAAGCGGCGGCGCCCGCCAGCGGCGGCAGCGGCAGGCCGGCGCGCGGCGTCGCTGCCAGCATCCCGGCCATCCGGCCGCGCAAGCTCTGGGCGTAGTACCGGGCTGTCAGCCATTGGCCACGCAGAACGGCAAGCAGGATGCCCCCGACCGGGCGGATGAAGAACGGCAGCACAATGCGCGCCGGCACGCGATGCCGCCTGAGAACGAGCCCAAGGCCCTTGCCATACAGCGCGGCGCGGGCGACGGCGACGGGGGTGAGGCGTTTGTCAGGATGCACGATCTCCTGACGGCGCTCGTACCAAGCCGGGTACCCGGCGGCAAGCGCGCGCAGCACAAGATCATTGCCTTCGGCCGAACCGAAGGGTGTGCCGGGGCCCAGACGAATATCGAAACCGCCCAGTGCCAGCGCGACCGCGCGGCGGAGGAAAAGATTGAACTCGATGATGCTGACAAAGGCTTCGGCAACCGTGATGGGGCCGGATGTGTCGCGCCAGCGACCCGAACCGAGCCCGCCTTCCGGCGAGGCTGCGGGGCCGGTCAGGATCGCCAGATCGTGATCCGCCGCGAAGCGTGCCCAGACGCCCGCCAGCACGCCGGGCGGCAGCGTACAGTCATCATCGGGGAAGCCGACGATCTCGCCTTGCGCTGCCGTCAGGCCAAGATTGCGGGCGTGATTGGCATTGGCGACGGTGGACCGCAGATGCCGCAGCGTCAGCCGTCCGGCAAAGCCCGCGATGACCGGCACCAGACGGTCATCCGCGTTCTGATCGACGACGATCACTTCCAAGGCCGGCTCCTGCTGCGCCAGCAGGCTGTCGAACAGCGCCGCAAGTTCGGCATCGCGGCCGCGCGTGGCAACGATCAGGCTGAAGCGCATGGCCGCCCCAGCAAGGCCTCGACATGGCCGCGCAGCTTGTGGCGGAAGACCTCCGCCGAAAAATTCATCGCCTGGGTGCGGCAGGCGGCCGGGTCGGGCGGCGGCGCGGCCTCGAAAGCCTCGATGGCGCGGCTGATCCCGTCGGCACTTTGTTCGGCAAAGAGCAGCCCGGTGCCGGGGGCGACGATATCGACAGCGCCGCCGCGGCCATAGGCGATCACCGGCGTGCCCGCGGCCAGCGCTTCCACCATGCCGATGCCGAAATCCTCCTCGGCGGCGAAGACGAAGCCGCGCGCGGTCTGCACCAGCGCCAGCAGTTCCGCCTGCGACACGCGGCCACGCAGCGTGATATTCGGCGCCCCCGCGACGGCGGCCTGCACGTTCGCCATCTCCGGCCCGTCGCCGCAGATGACCAGCCGCCGGCCGGGCATGCCGGCGAAGGCGGCGGCGACAAGGTCGATGCGCTTATAGGGCACCATGCGCGCGGCAATCAGGTAATGCTCCCGCGCGGCGTCGGACAGGGCGAAGCGGTCCACATCGACGGGGGGGTGGATCACCGTGCTCTCCCGGCCCCAGACCTTGCGGATGCGTTCGGCGATGTAGCGGCTATTGGCGATCAGGCTATCGACGCCGACCGCGCTGCTGCGGTCCCAATGCCGCAGCTGGTGCAACTGCCAGCGCGTGTACCAGGATAGCGGCCCGCGCTCCAACCCCGCTTGGCGAAGGTATTGCCCCTGCAGGTCCCAGGCGTAGCGCATCGGGCTATGCACATAGGAGACGTGCAGCTGCCCCGGCCCGGTCAGCACGCCCTTGGCGACGGCGTGGCTGGAGGAGACCACCAGGTCGTAGCCGGCAAGGTCGAATTGCTCGACCGCCAGCGGCATCAGCCCGAGGAATTTCCGGAAATGTCGCCGCGCCAGCGGCAGGCGCTGGATGAAACTGGTCCTGACCCGCCGCCCGCCGAGGAAGCCGCGCTCCCCCTCCGGCAGGAAATCGACCAGCGCGAACAGATCGGCCTCCGGCCAGATCGCCAGCATCTGTTCGATGACCCGCTCGGAGCCCGCATAGGTATCGAACCATTCATGGACGATCGCGACTTTCACGCGCGCTCTCCTTGGGGCAGCAACGCCAACAGGGCTTCCGCCGCCCGAGGCCAGGTGAACAACGCCGCGCGCTCGCGACCCCGCGCGCTCAGTTCGCCGCGCAGATGATTTTCGTCAAGTAGCCGGGTCAGCGCCGCCGTCAGGCTGGCGGTGTCCTCCGGCGCGAACCACAGCGCCGCATCGCCGCAGACCTCGGGCAGGGACGCCGCCGCGGCGGCGACCACCGGGCAGCCGCAGGCCATGGCTTCCAGCGGTGGCAGGCCGAAGCCTTCGTAGCGGGAGGGGAAAATCAGACAGAGCGCATTTTCATACAAAGCCCGCAGCGCGCCATCGGAAACCCGCCCCAGCGGCCGGCCTGTGGCGCCGCCCGCGGTGCGGAACACCGCCGGATCGGCGGCGCCGGCAATGGCCAGCGTCAGGCCGCGCGCCTGCAACAGCGCCGCCGCGGCGCCCAGCGCGCCAAGGTTCTTGTGCGCGGCGCCGGTGCCCACCACCAGCGCATAGCCGCCGGGCCGCAGCCCGTTGCGGGCCAGGATCTCGGGCTCGGCCGGCGTGGCGAAGACCTGCTCATGGCCTTCCGGGATCACGCCGATCTGCGCGTCCGGCACGCCGAGTGCGGCGGCGATGCGCCCGCGGGAGAAGGCGGAGACGGTGATGATGCGCGCCCCGGCCCGCGCCAAGCCGTGCTGCATCGTCCGGTACCAGGCGCGGAAGCGCCAGCCGTAGCTTTCGGGCGTGTCGAAGACGCCGGCATCGTGGATCACCACCGCCTGCCGGGCCCCCAGCCGCAGCGGCGCGGTATTGCCGAGTGAGAGCAGCACATCGCCGCCCACCCGCCCGGGCAGGGTGAGCTGTTCCCAGGCCTGCCCGGCGAAGGGGCCGAAGGCGGCCTCTCGCAAATGGGCGTAAGGCGCGGGCGCGCCGCCGGCCGGGCGCAGCAGCCGGGGCGGGGGGATGCGGCCGGCCGACGCCATGGCGTCCAGCGCGCCGGTGATGCCATGCGCGAAGCGCTGCACGCCGGTCAGCGGCTGATCGAGGAAGCGGCCATTCAGGGCGAGCGCCATCACGCTGCCCCCGTCTTGAACAGGGCGCGCGGCTGGCGCAGCAGCGCGCGGTCGGCGGGCGACAGGGCGCGCCAGGCCAACAGCGCGGTCGCCCCCAGCCCCAACCCAGCCCAGAGCGCGGCGGGCAGCGCCGGCAGCAGGGGGAGGGGGGCCAGCGCCAGCGTCGCCGCGCCGATCGGCGCCAGCAGCGCGCGGGCGGCGGCCGCAGCGGGCGGGTAGTGCTTTGCGGCGAGGACCAGCTTGCCGACGCAATCCACCGCCGTGCGCAGCGCCCAGGCCAGCGCCGCGCCGGTCAGCCCGCCCCAATGCAGCGCCAGCGCCACCAAAGGCAGATAGACCACCGCCTGGGCCAGCGCGAAGCGCGCCGTCGCGTCCGGCCGGCCGATCGCGTCCAGCAGCGCCGCCGGCGCGAAGGCGAGGCAGGAGAACAGGATGCCCACGCCCATGATCCGCAGCACGGGGCCGCTGCCGGTGGCGAAATCCTGGCCCAGCCACAGCCCCAGCAGCGGTGCCCCGAAGCCGGCCAGCAGCAGCGCCGCCGGCAGCACCAGGCCGAGGATCAGCAGCGCCCCGCGCCGCAGCAACGCCGCCGTCGCCGCCGGTTCATGCCGGAAGCCGGCCGCGAAGGCCGGCAGCAGGGTTTGCGCCACCGCGACCGGCAGCATCCAGACCCGCAGCACGAGGTCGAGCGGCGTGGCGTAAAAGGCCACGGCGGCGAGCGAGACCAGGGCGCCGATCAGGAAGCGATCGGCATAAAGCAGCGCCTGGGTCAGCATGCCCGACAGGCTCATCCAACCGCCCAGCCGCAGCAGGGGCAGGGCATGGCCAAGGCGCCACGGCGCCGCCCGCATCCGGCGTAGCAGCGGCCTGAGCAGCGCGAGGTAGGAGAGGGTATTGGCGAAGCGCACCAGCACCAGCGCCAGCATCACCCCGGCGAAGCTATCCCAGACGAACAGTACCAGCACCGGCCCCAGGTAGTAGAACAGGGCCACCGGCATGGTCACCAGATTGGCCGCGCGAAAGCGCTGATAGGCCGCCAGCACCCCCCAGAGCGCGGCGTTGAGCACCACCAGCGGCGCCGCCAGCGCCAGGATGCGAAAGCCCTGGATCGCCTGATCCCGCAGCGCCTGGGGCACGCGCAGCAGCGAATCGACCAATGTCGGCACCCCCAGCCAGAGCAGCCCGGCCAGGATCACGCTGAGGCCGGCGAGCACCACCAGCGCGGCGGCGGTCAGGCTGGCGGCTTCTGTTTCACGCCCGGCACCGATGCGTTCGGCCAGGGTGCGGGTCAGCGCCTGACCAACGCCGAAATCGAAAATGCCGAAAACGCCGACCATGGCGAGACCCAGAGTGAACAAGCCCCAGCGTTCGAGGCCAAGCTGATGGACCAGCAGAGGGGTCAGGGCGAGGGCGGCCAGCAGGGGGAGGCCGCGCCCCAGGGCGTTCCAGGCGACGCCGGCAAGCATGCCGCCGGCGCGCCGCCTCTCATCAGCCTCGACCATCATTGCCCCCGGGCCAGGGCGTGACCCCGGCGCAGGCGGCTAATAGGCGCCGCGCCGGAGCAGCACCACTGCCGGCGTCCGCAGCAGGATGCCGATATCGCGCCAGAGCGAAGGCCGGATGGCGTATTGCACGTCCAGCGCCACGCGCTGGTCATAGCTGGTGTCATTGCGGCCGCTGATCTGCCACGGGCCGGTGATGCCCGGCTTGACGGACATATAGTGTTCGGCCGCCGCGCCGTAATTCGCGGCCAGTTCGGCGGCCGGCACCGGGCGGGGGCCAACCAGGCTCATCTCTCCGCGCAGCACGTTCAACAGCTGCGGCAGCTCATCGAGCGAGGATTTGCGGAGGAAGGCGCCGACGCGGGTGACGCGCGGGTCCTGCTTCAGCTTGCGGGTGGCCTCCCATTCGGCACGGGCGGCGGGGTCACTGGCCAGCAGAGCCTCGAGTCGGTCCTGCGAATCGGTGACCATTGAGCGGAACTTGAAGCAGCGGAAGCGGCGGCCGTGCAGCCCGACGCGTTCCTGCCCGTAAAAGGCCGGGCCGCCATCGCGGCGGACCAGCAGGGCGAGGAAGAGAAAGACCGGCGCCGCGCAGAGCAGCAGCGCCGCCGCCCCCAGCAAATCCAGGGCCCGCTTGAGGGCGGGACGCGCGGCGGCGCGCCGGGCGGCGGCCGGGTGGGCGAAGCCGCTGGCGGCTTCAGGGGCGAGGGAGCGGAGGGTTTCAGCGCCCGACATGGACGGTTCATCCTGGAGAATGGCCGATACCGCCCCGAGCGGGCGGCGAGCTGCCGGCGGTGTTTTCCCGCCGACCCTCTGGTTTTCCCAGGCCTTCCGCGCGGTTTTGCGTCCCGGTTGCGGCCGGATTGTGGCGGTGCGTCAATTTCTCACGAGCGGGGAGAGGCGAAAAACATCCGATCGAATGGAAGCAATATCGTAAAAAAAGCGAATCTTTCTCGACGGATGTTGGCTTCGGATGCAAGCTCAGGGTCGATTACGAAATCCGATCCGTGATGTCATGATCACGTCATACTCTCTGAACCGCACCGGCTTGCCCCAACTGTTGGAGTGCTGACCTGATGACACGAGACGCCGACCTGCGCGAAAGGCATCCGCCCAGCGGTCTGGTTTTGGCGCTGCTGCTATCGATGGGGCTTTGGGTTTTCCTGCTCCTGCTGGCCCAACGCTTCGCGGGCTGAAGCCGATCTAGAGCGGGATGCGTGAACGCAGCATGCGCTAGCCCGCCGCCGGGGTCGGCGCCGCCAGCAGGATATGCACCCGCAGGCCACCGCCGGGCGGACGCGGGACCAGGGCGGCGATTCGCCCGACCAGCCCCCGCGCACCGGGCAGCGGCAGCGCCCCGATCGCCGCTTCGGCATCCGGCAGCAGCCGCCCCAGGCGCTGCCCATCGCTGGCGAATGCGGCCAGCCCTGGCCCGGCGGCATTGCGCCGCACCTCCACCGGATCGCCCGCGCGCAACGCGCCGGCCTCCTCTGGCGTTCCTACAAGATGGATCAGCATCCCTGAATCCGCGTCTGTGCCAGTTATCATCATGCTTAGGCTGATGCCGGATTCGGGGCCCGCCGACCATCGCGGTACGATGACAGTGGCGTGCCGTGGCGGCCTCGTGATCAGGCCGCGCGCGCCGCCATCACCTCGGCCACATGGTCGGCCAAAGCGAGGGAGGCGGTCAGCCCCGGGCTCTCGATGCCGAAGAGGTGCACAAGGCCGGGGATGCCATGCGCCGCGTGGCCCATGACCACGAAATCCTGCGCCGGGGCACCGGGCGGGACGGTCTTCGGGCGGATGCCGGCATAGCCTGGCGCCAGCGCGCCATCGGGCAGATCGGGCCAATAGCGGCGGATGGCGGCGTAGAAGCTGTCGCCGCGCCGGGGATCGACTTCGTAGTCGATGCGGTCGATCCACTCGACATCCGGCCCGAAGCGGGCCTGCCCGCCGAGGTCGATGGTCAGATGCGTGCCCAGCCCGCCCGGCACGGGCACGGGGTAGACCAGGCGGGAGAAGGGGTTCTTGCCGGTCAGCGTGAAGTAGTTGCCCTTGGCGTAATAGGCCTTGGGGATCAGTTGGCTCGGCATGCCCGCCAGCGCCGCGGCCAGCTTTGGCGCATGCAGCCCGCCCGCGTTGACGAAGCTCCGGGCGCGCAGGCGCATCGGCTCGGCGCCGCCGACCTGCACCTCGATCCCCGCTTCGGTGCAGCGCCCGCCCTCGACCGGAGCGTGGAAGACGCAGACCGCGCCGGCGCGTTCGGCATCGCCTTGCAGGCTCAGCATATAGGCGTGGCTGTCGATGATGCCGGTGGAGGGCGAGAGCAGCGCCGCCGTGCACTGCAGCGCGGGTTCCATCGCCAGCGCATCTTCCCGCGTCAGCCGGCGGAGGTCGGGGACGCCATTGGCCGCGGCGCGGGCGCGGATGCCGTCGAGCTTCTCAGCCTCCGCGTCATCGGTTGCCACGATCAGCTTGCCGCAATTGGCGTGCGGGATGCCGCGTTCCGCGCAATAGGCATAAAGCTGCTGCCGGCCGGCGACGCAGGCGCGGGCCATGAGGCTGCCGGCGGCGTAGTAGATGCCGGCATGGATCACTTCGGAGTTGCGGGAGCTGGTCTCGGTCCCGATGCCCTCGGCGGCATCGAGGATGATCACCTCGCGCCCCGCTTCGGCCAGCGCGCGGGCCACGGCGAGGCCCACGACGCCGGCCCCGGCGACGACGCAATCCACCTCCTCCATCGGCTCAGCGCCCCTTGAAGACCGGCTTGCGCTTTTCCTTGAAGGCGATGAGGCCTTCGCGGATATCCTCGCTGTTTTTGGCCGCCTTCATCCGCGCCTCCAGCGCCGGGACGTCCAGCGCCTGGTGGCCGATCTCGTTGATCGCGCGCTTGGCGCCCTGCACCGCCAGCGGGGCGAGATCCCCAAGGCGCGCCGCGATGGCATCGATCCGCGCATCGAGATCGGCGGGGGCGACGAGATCGGTCAGGTAGCCGATGCGCAGCAGCTCTTCCGAGGATTGCTCCTCCGCCAGCATGAACAGCCGCTTGGCGTTGTTGAAGCCGAGGCGGGAGACGTAGCGCCGCAGCCCGCTTTCGTAATAATGCACGCCGATCCGCGCGGCGGGCATGAACATCACCGTGGTCGGGGTGACGCCGACCCGGAAATCGCAGGCCAGCGCAAGGTCGGTGCTGCCGCCGTAGACCCCGCCATGCAGCCGGGCGATGGTCGGGATGCGCAGCATCTCCAGCCGGTTGATCATATCCTCGAAGGTCGCGCCGGGCGTGTCCTTGATGCCGCCGGATGCGGCCTGCTGCGCCATGTTCCCCAGATGCGCGCCGGCCGAGAAGGCGCGGCCGGTGGAGGCGATGACCAGGACGCGCACCGCCGGATCGGCTTCGACCTGGGCGAGCAGTTGCAGGATTTCGAGGATATCTTCCGGCTGGATACGGTTCATCACCTGCGGCCGGTGCAGGTGCAGCGTGGCACGGCTGCCGGCCACCTCCAGGGTGGGGGGCTGGCCCTCGTCGCGGGTCTTTTCGGCGGCGCTCATATCCTGGCGGGCTCCCTCCCGGTTATCCCGCCCTTGTGGCGGGCGCGGCGCGGCACGGCAAGGCGGCAGCCAGATGGGCTATTCCCGGTTGCCAAAGACTGTGTCCCAGGGTCGGGGTGCGTCAATCCCGCTTGATTTAGGAAATAAAACCGTCTACAAAGACCGACCCAAACCGCCCCGAGACACCCCATGCCCCCCACCCACCCCAACCCCTACACCGCGCCCCGCC
>CAITYE010000153.1 GCA_903896535.1 uncultured Paracraurococcus sp. | reverse complement strand
GGCGTCCTTGCGGATCGAGCCATCGGCCTCGATGATCCGGCAATGGCCGCCGATCCAGGTGGCGTGCTTCTGGCCGGAGGCAAAGCCCCAGGTGCCCTTCACGCGGTAGCCGCCGGGCACCACCTGCGCATCGCCGGTGCCATAGCCCCAGGCCAGCACGCCGCGCGGATCGCCCCAGATCGCCCGCGCCGACGAGGGATCGAGGTAAGCCGAGGCGAAGGAGCAGCCGGACCCCTGGCACAGCATCCAGCCGGTCGAGCCATCCGCTGCGGCGACCGTCTCCAGCAGGCGGAAGAACTGGGCGGGACGAATTTCCTCGCCGTTATAGGCGCGGGGGATCAGGGTGCGGAAGATCGCCGCGCCATGCATGGCGTCCAGCACCTCCGGCGGCAGCGCCTTTTCGGCCTCGGTCCGCGGTGCGGCGGCCTCGATGATCGGGGCGATGGTCCGCGCCCGGGCGACTGGGTCGGATTTGCCGGCAGAGGTCCGGTGACCCGCCAGACCGGTGATATCGAGCGCCGCGCTCATGTCTTCCTACTCCCCGCACCTGGTTGGGCTGATGTTCGGTCGCCTGACCAAATCTCGACGCGGAGGGCGGGGCATGTCAAGGATCGCCGCGATATAAGCGGAATCGTGTGCGATGGGCGTTGCGGCGAAGACAAGGGCGACGACGGACGCGACGCACTCAGTGCGCGATCGGATCCTGGACGAAGCGCAAACCCTTTTCGCAGAACATGGCTATGCCGCGGCCTCAACCCGCGCAATCGCCCAGGCGACCGGGGTAAATCTGGCACAGCTGCATTATCATTTCGGCGCCAAGAAAGATCTGTTCAAAGCCGCCTATCGCCGCGGCGCCGAGCAGGTGACGGAGTCCCGCGCCAGGGCTTTGGTCAATCTGCGCGCAGAATATGCGGGCCGACCCATCCCCCTGGAAGCGCTGGTGCGAAGTTTCGTGACCCCCTTCATGCTGGCGGGCGAGACGCCCGAAGGCAGCGCTACAATGCGGATGCATGCCCGGTTGCACACCGAACCGGACGACGTGGCGAAGGAAGTCCTCAGCCAGGTCTACGACGAGACCACGCTCGCCTACCTTGAGGCGTTCGAGCAGGTTCTGCCGAACTTGGCGCGCGACCGGCTCTGCTGGCGGCTATATTTCATGATGGGCGCCTATCGGTATACGCTCCTGCAAACCGGGCGACTGGAGGCGATGTCCGGCGGCGCATGTGACAGCGGTGACTTCGACCGGGCGGTCGCTGAGATCGTGCCGTTTCTCTGCGCCGGGCTACGGGCGGATTAGAGCGCGATGCGTGCGGATACGCTCACGCACCCCGCTCTAGCATTTGTTGGATCGCGCGATTCAGCGCCTTCGGCGATTCCACCTCAACGCATCCCGCTCTCATTCGCCATCAAGCGCCGAGGAACCGCTCAACCGCGCCGAGGAATTCGGCGGGTTTTTCGGCATGCAACCAATGTCCGGCCCCTGGGATCGTCGCAAATTGTGCGGCGGGAAACAGGCTGAGAAACCCCTCCTGATGCTCAGGCCGGACATAGGCCGACCGGCCGCCAGTGAGCACCAGCGTCGGTCCCGCATACCGCGCCGCGATAGGTGGAAAACCCTCGATCTCCGGCATGCCAGCGGCCAGTTCGGCCAACCCCAGCCGCCAGCGCGGCGGCGTCTCGGCCAGCAATAGATTCTGCAGCAGGAAGGCGCGGATGCCTGGCTCCGGCACCGCCGCAGCCAGCATGGCATCCGCCTCCCGCCGGGTCAGGCCGGGACACAGCGGCACAGCCTGCATCGCCGCGACATAGGGGCGGAGAGACGGCGCGTAGGTGACCGGGGCGATATCGGCGATGATCAGCTTCTCGACCCAGGCCGGCCGGCTCAGGGCCAGTAGCATCGCAACCTTGCCACCCATCGAATGGCCAAGCACCGCCGCCGGACGATCGCCCAGCGTCTCCGCCACATCGGCGGCAAGCGTCGGATAGTCCATCCCGCAGCGATGCGGGGAGGCACCGTGGTTCCGCAGGTCCAGCGCCATCACCTGATACCGCTGTGCCAAAACCTTCTGGATCGCCCCCCAATTGCCGGCGGCGCCGAACACGCCATGGAGCAACACGAGGCGCGGCCCCTCCCCCGCCTCAATCACATTGAGCCGCATCCTCAGACCACCGGCGGCTTACCGAGCTCGGGCTCAACCAATCGGGCGAAGGCCGTCTCTCCCGCCTGCGCCAGGCGCTCGTCACCGATCGCCGCGCGCGCATCCTGGGCATTGCGCCAGGTCTTGTACGCATCTTCGGCAGGAAGGCCCATGGCAGCGGCCAGCAGATGGATCCAGTTCATCACCCGCAGTCCGTGCCGTTCCAATGCGACCGCCTCCCGATGGCAGGAATGGAAGATCGTGACCAGCGTATCGACCCGGTTCTCCTCCGCCACCGCGAGCAGAGCGCGGTGACAATCGGCCAGCGCGCCGGGGACGCCAGCCAGTGAGGAGCACATATGCCCAGGCGCCCGATAGGGGTGATCCAGCACGGTGACACCGGGGATCAGCCGCAGTAGCGCCGGCACCAGATCATTGATCGGCACCCGGCCCTGGAAGCCAAGATGCCCGTGCACCAGGACCCGTGCCGGCACGGCCTGGGTGAGCAGCGGCGCCAGAACGGCGCGCCGGGCCCACAGCGCCTCGGTGATGTGCTGAGTCTCGAAGTTGGTGGGCGTCACGGGCGCCATGCTGTCCTGCATGTTCATATGGCAGGATGGACACCAGGTGATGACCGCGGCAGCCCCGCTGCCGTTGAAGGCCTGCACGGTCCGCCGCGCCATGCCGCCATTGATCCGCGCATTCGCGTCCTTCGGGCTGCCGCAGCATGCGGCCGGGCCGCCACGCGGCGCGGCGGCAACGCCGACCGCTTCCAGAATGCGGGCGCTGGCGCGAATGACCTCGCCATGGCGGGTCATGTTGCAGCCATACCAGAAGATCGCATCGGGCGTGCTGTTCATAGCCATTCAGCCTGCTCTCCCTCGGTCAGCGTCAGCCGCGCGAAAGCCTTGACGCGAGCAGAAAACCCGGTGTCCTCCTTCACCGGAATGCGCGGCGCCTCATCGAGCGCGCCCTTTGCCCGCATTTGGGCAAGGCGTAGCAGAAACGCCGCGTCCAGATGTTCAGGGCAGGCGTCGCTGCAAACGCCGCTGCGGGCACAAACCGCCACCCAAGCGAGCCCGGGCGCATTGCCAACGCCACCGGTCAGCAGGTCCCGCATGCCGAAGGCGGTCAGGGAGGTATCCGCCAGCGCCGCTGGCGCATAGGCGGTCATCGGGCAGGCTCGCACACAGGCGCCGCACGCCGTGCAGGCCGCCGCCAGTCGCGCCCCCTCGTCACGGATGCGGTCGGCGAGTGTCATGCGGGCAAGACCGCGATGCCCTCGATTTCAATGCATACATCGGTTGTGGTGAAATGCGCGCCGCCGACGCAGGTGCTGGCCGGCGGTGTGGGCAAAGCGGCGAAGGCCGCCCGGCGCACGGCGTTGAAGCCGTCGTAATGCCGCATATCGGTCAACCAGGTCGTGATCTTCAGAAGATGCTCGAGCTTCGCGCCCTCGCCGGCCAGCGCCTTCTCCAGGCGCGCCAGGCATTCGCGCGCCTGCGCCTCGATGGTGCCGCCCGCCGCGGCACTGCCGCGGGCGGTGACGCCCGAACAGAAAATCAGCTTGGCGCCGCCGCCCAGCGGCACGACGCGGGCGGGCGGGAACAGCGGCTTTGGGTCACTCATGCGGGAAGTCTCCGGTCGCGGCGCCAGCCTCGCGCATCCGCCCCCGACCCGGCAAGGGCCGCATCGTCCCTACCAGCCGTTGACCCGGTCCCAGACGGCAATCACCTCACGCCCGCCATCGACGACATGGTACTGCGTATGCGCCGCAGCGGTCAGACAGGAATGGTTCGGGGCGACCCTTAGGCGGCTGCCCAGCGGCAGCATCGGGAGCGGGGTTTGGCACCGCACCTCCCCATGTTCCTGATACGCCCGGGCGACTATCGCCTCCCCAAGGCTCGGCCGGGCATCGAGGTCGAGCACCCGCCCAAACCCCCAATCCTTTGGCGCCGATTCCGTACTGCGGTCCTTGGACAGCGCCAGTGCACCGGCATCGAGCAGCAACGTATTGCGCGCCACGCTGCGACCGATCACGGAGGCGAGCACGGTGACGGCGATATCGTCGAGCTCATGCGTCGCGAGTTGCGTCTGGAGCAGATCGCCGAACATGTAGACCCCGGCCCGCACCTCGGTCACCCCCGCCAAATCCCGGGCATGCAGCGCGGTCGGCGAGGAGCCGAGCGAAACGATGGGCACCCCATGGCCCGCGCCGCGCAGCCGGTCCGCCGCCTGGATGATACCCTGCCGTTCCGCCTCGGCGATGCGCTCCATATCGGCGATGCTGCGTCCGGCATAGGAATGGCCGGAATGGCTCACCACCCCCGCGAGCCGCGAGCCGAGGGCCGCCGCGATGACCGGCAGCACCGGGTCCCCGGGTGGGATGCCGCCGCGCCCTTCGCCAACATCGATCTCGATCAGCGCCGAAAGCGGGCCTGGGAAGGCCGCTATGGCCTGCGCCACGGCCAGATCATCGGTAATCACCTTGACCGCTGCACCAGCCGCGTTCAGCGCCGCCACCGCCGGTAGCTTCGCCGGCACGATACCGACGGCATAGAGCTGATCCAGCCAGCCCGCAGCAGCGAAATACCGCGCTTCGGCCAAGGTTGAGACGGTGATCGGCCCGCCGCCCGGCGCAGCCAGCCGCGCGACATCGGCGCTCTTCGCGGTCTTCAGATGCGGCCGCAGCACAAGGCCCGGATGCCGCGCCACCGCCGCGGCCATCGCCGCGAGGTTCCGCCGCAGGATGCCGAGATCCAGCACGAGGCACGGCGTTGGCAAATCATCGAGGGTCATCGTCGCTCTCGCAGCCCCTGCCATCACGTCGGCACGCCCAGCAGCTCGGCGAAGCGCGGCGTCGCTTTAAGCCCGGTGCCGGTCAATACCACCACCGTCCGCTCCGAAGGACGGATGGTTCCGGCGCGCAGCAACCGCGCGAAGGCCGCAGCCGCCTGGGCACAGGTTGGTTCGACATAAAGACCTTGCCGCGCCAGGGCGAGTGCCGCCTCGGCGATCTCCGTCTCAGCCAGCATCACCGCTCCGCCCTGGGTCATTCTGAGGACGCCGAGGACCTCGCGCATGCGGATCGGCTGGGCGATCGCGGTACCCTCGGCGATGGTCGGCCGGGGCGGGATGGCGTCGAGGTCGAGGAAGGTGCGGGCGATCGGCGCGCAATGCTCCGGCTGGGCCGCGAAGATGCGCGGAAGCCGACTGATCTGTCCGGCCCGTTGCAACTCGGCAAACCCGATGCCGCAACCGAGGACGTTGGAGCCGGCGCCGCACGGCACGATCACATTATCGGGCGCCGCGAAGCCAAGATCTTCCCACAACTCGTAGGCCAGCGTCTTGGTGCCCTGCAGGAAGAAGGGATGCCAGTTATGGCTGGCGTAGAAGGTCTCCGTTGCCGCCCGTAGCGCGGCATCGGCGCAATCCTGGCGGGTGCCGGGGATCAATTCGATGGTCGCGCCGGCAGCGCGGCTCTGGACCGTCTTGGCTGGCGATGTGCTGGCTGGGACCATGATCCTGGCGGCAAGCCCCCCGGCCGCGGCATAGGTCGCAATCGCCGCCCCGCCATTGCCACTGCTGTCCTCCAGCACCGAGGCAATGCCCTGGGCCCTTAGCAGGGAGAGCATCACCGAGGCGCCTCGATCCTTGAAACTGCCGGAGGGCATGAACCATTCGCATTTGAAGAGTGCCGAATGGCCGTGGAAGGATCGCTCGATCAGCGGCGTGCAGCCCTCTCCCAGGCTGATCGGCGCGCCGGCCAAAGGCGGCAGGACCGCCCGGTAGCGCCACAGGCTGCGCTCGCCCCGCTCGATATCGGCCGGGCCGATACCCGGCTGTTCGGTCAGGAGCAGCGGCTGACCGGCATCGCCGCACCAGCGGGGGTCATCGAGCGGCCAGGTACGGCCGCTATGAGGGTCGAGATAGGCAAGCTCTGGCATGACGCGAAGACTTGCCCTTTCCCCCGGGCGGGGCAAGGTGCGGCGCATGGACAACGATCTGCTCCGCCTCGCCACCGACCTGATTGCCCTCGACAGCCGTTCATCGGTCTCGAACCTGGCGGTGGCCGAGCGGATCGAAGCCGACCTGGTGGGCTTCGAGGTCGAGCGGCTGGACTACACGGATACCGCCGGGGTGCGGAAGCGGGCGCTGGTGGCCCATCGCGGTCCGCCCGGCGGCTACGCGCTTTCCGGCCATATGGACACGGTGCCGGAAACCGGCTGGACCGAGGATCCCTGGTCGCCTCGGCTGGTTGATGGCGTGCTGCATGGCCTGGGTAGCGTCGATATGAAGGGCGCGGTCGCCGCTTGCGTGATGGCGGCGCGGCGCGCCCCGAGCGACCTTCCGGTCACCCTATTGCTGACGACCGATGAGGAGACGACGAAGGCCGGCGCCCGCGCGGTGGCGGAGAGCGCTCTCGCCCGCTCGCTCGGTCTCAGGGGCATCGTCGTCGCCGAACCAACCGGGCTCGGCCCTGTGCGCGGGCATCGCTCCTCATCGAATATCGTCGCGGAGGCCATGGGCGTGCAGGCGCACTCCTCGACGGGGCGCGGCCGCAACGCGAACTGGGTGCTGATACCGTTTCTGATGGAGATGCGGGCGATCGAGGCACGGCTGCGATCCGACCCGGCCTTCAGTGATCCAGCCTACGATCCGCCGTTTTCCGATTTCAACCTGGTGATCGATAACCACGGGACGGCGGTGAACGTGACGGTGGCCAAGGCGACGGCGCGCATCAAATTCAGATCCAGCCATTCGGTGCCACCCGCGCCCATCCTGGCCGAAGTGCGGGCCGCCGCCGACCGGGCGGGCGTGCAGCTCAGCATCACCCAGGAAGGCCCGCCGCCGGAACTCCCTCGCAACCATCCGCTGATCCGCCTTGCGGAGGCGCTGTCCGGGCAACCGACGACGACCGCACCCTATGGTACCGATGCGTCCGAATTGCAGACGCTGGCGCCGTGCGTCGTGCTCGGCCCGGGGATCATCGCCACCGCCCATACCCCTCGGGAATGCGTGCCCTTCGCCGACTTGGCCGCAGCGGTACCCTTATTCAGCCGTTTTCTTGCCGCAGGTGCAGGCTGAAGGTCACGGCGTGCTGCGTTGGTCGCTGCGAAATACGGGACGCATGACCATATGCAGGCGTCGCGCATAACAACGGTACGGCGGATGTTTCGAAAGACTGGCTTCCTCATCACCCTTAGCCTACCTGTCCTGTTCGCAGCCTGCACGGTCGCACCGCCGAGCGGGCCGACGCTCATGGCACTGCCGCCGCAGGGCAAGGACCTGCAGCAGTTCCAGGGCGAGGATTATCGGTGCCGCGACTATGCCCAAAGCACGCTCGGCAATCCCGCCGCAGCGAACCAACGGGCCACCAGCGCAGCGGTCGGTTCAGCGGCGGCGGGTACGGCGCTCGGCGCGGCGACAGGCGCCTTGATTGGGGCTGCGGGCGCCGCGGCAGGCGCAGGTGCCGCGGTCGGTGCAGGCTTTGGACTGCTGGCCGGATCGATGATCGGGGCCAACCAGGCGGGCGGCGCAGCTTACGGGATGCAGGATCGCTACAACCTCGCCTATGCCCAGTGCATGACCAGCGCGGGCAATAGCGTGCAGGCTCCACCGCCCCGGGTCGTCGGCTATCCCTATGCCTATCCCTATTATCCCTATGGCTGGTACGGGCCCTATGGCGGATATGGCTGGCGCGGCTGGTAAGCCTCGCCCCGTTCAGCGCGCCCCCTGCGACAGAATCCAATCGCTAACCGCATCGATTTGATCATTGGTCAATCTATAGTCCGGCATCCGACTATGCGGCGTGCTGAGAAACACCCGCAGCGACATGGCCGTCGTCGAGGGCATTGCCGCAATCGCATGGAACGGCGGCGCCGCATCGGCCGCTGGCCCGGGCGCCGCCGGCCCGACCAGATGGCAGTTGGCGCACCAGGTTTCGGCGATCCGGCGCCCCTCGGACAGCCGCTCTGCCGCCACCGGGTCAGCCGCTGCGTAGCCGGCCACCATCATGAGCATGGCCGCGGCATAGGCGATCCTGGACATCGCTGGTTTGCTCCCTTGCTGTTCCTGGGCGGCGCCACCGCCCTGGATCGCGAAATGAAACTCTGGCATCAGACATGGGGCTACGCATTGATCCGGCGCAAGGCACGAGGGCGGCATTGGCGCTTGATCCGGACCGCGCGCGGGCCGAGGCTGAGGACGCGCCGGCGCGGGCCGGTCGCGCCGGTTATGGTGGCATAGAAAACAGCCAGCGCCAGCATCCGGCGCCGGATAACAACGGAGGCAGGGATGGCACGGGTAGCATTGGTGACAGGTGGCCAGCGCGGAATCGGCGCGGCGATCAGCGAGGCTTTGCAGGCAGCGGGCCGCACGGTGGCCGCAAGCTATGCGGGCAATGACGCCGCGGCTGAGGCATTCACGAAGCGCACTGGCATTCCCTGCTACAAATTCGACGTCTCCGATTACGCACAATGCGCCGATGCGTTGAAGCAGATCGAGCAAGAGGTCGGTGTCATCGAAATTCTGGTGAACAACGCCGGCATTACCCGCGACGGCACCATGCGACGCATGTCACGGGATATGTGGGATAGCGTGATCGATACCAATCTTGGCTCCTGCTACAATACCTGCAAGCTGGTCTGGGATGGCATGAACGCCCGAAAGTTCGGCCGCATCGTGAATATTGGCTCGATCAATGGCCAGGCCGGGCAGTATGGGCAGGTCAACTACGCCGCCGCCAAATCCGGTATCCACGGCTTCACCAAGGCGCTTGCCCAGGAAGGGGCCCGCAGCCAGATCACGGTGAACGCGATAGCGCCCGGCTATGTGGATACCGAGATGGTGCGCGCGGTACCGCCCGATGTGCTGGAGAAGATCGTCGCGCGCATCCCCATGGGCCGGCTCGGCCGCGCCTACGATATCGCCCGCGGCGTATTGTTCCTGACCGCCGACGATGCGGATTTCATCACGGGCTCCACGCTCTCGATCAATGGCGGGCAGCATATGTACTAGTGGTCCGATCCCGACGCTTAGTACCCAGGCGTCGGGTGAATCGGCCCACCAAATCAATGGCTAGTGGTGCGTGCC
>CAITYE010000152.1 GCA_903896535.1 uncultured Paracraurococcus sp. | reverse complement strand
GGCCAGCGTTGCCGCGGCCCGGCTGGCGGGCACGCTGCCGCCCTGCCCGGCGCGGCCGCTTTATGTCGAACCGCCCGCGGTGCGGCCGCCGGCATGAAGTCTTGTATCCATGCCGATGCCCCGGCGCTCGCCGCGCTGCATGCCGGCTGCTTCGTGGGCCGGGAGGCCTGGGGGGCGGAGGCGATGGCGCTGATGCTGCGGATGCCGGGCGGCTTCGGGCTCTGGCGGCCAGGCGCCGGCTTCGTGCTGGTGCGGGCGATCGCCGGCGAAGCCGAGATCCTGACGCTGGCGGTGCTGCCGGAGGCCCGCCGACAAGGACTAGGCCAGGGCCTGATGGCGGCGGCGCTGGCGCGGGCGGCGGCGCGCGGGGCAGCGGCGATGTTGCTGGAAGTGGCCACCGACAACGCCCCCGCTCAGGCGCTCTATGCCAGCCTTGGCTTCGCCAAGGTGGGCCGCCGCCGGCGCTATTACGCCGACGGGCGGGACGCGCTGGTGCTCCGCCGGGAGCTGGCCCTCATCCCGCCTTGCGCAGCAGCAGGGCGGTAACGCCATCGGCGCGCGCGCGCTGGTCCAGCACGGCGTGGCCCTGTTCAGCGGCAGTGCGCGGGAGATTCCGCCGCGGCTCCTCCCCCCGCGTCAGCACCAGCAGGGTGGCGCCGGCCGGCAGCCGGTCGAGCGCAAGCCGGGTGCGCACGAAGGTCATCGGGCAAGTCTCGGCGGTGATGTCGAGGGTATGCTCGCCGATAAGTTCTTGCGGTGCGGGAGAGTTCATCGATTCAACACCGGATGCCTGATAAAGAGGTTTGCGAATCGCCAAGCATTCGTAGTATAGGTGGAAGACCCTGCAAAGGAAACCATATCCGATGCCTGATGAAGCGCCTCCCGCCGACCTGCTTGGACTGACCGCCGAAATCGTCGCGGCGCATGTCTCGAACAATCCGGTCTCCCTGGCCGATCTGCCCCATCTTATTCAAGAAATCTACCGCACACTCTCCACAGTCGGACAACCGGCAGCGAAGGCGCAGCCGGAACGGCCGCAACCGGCGGTGGCGATCAAGAAATCGATCACGCCGGAATACCTGATTTGTCTGGAGGATGGGAAGAAACTGAAGATGCTCAAGCGGCATCTGCAGACTTCCTACAATATGACCCCGGATCAGTACCGGGAGCGCTGGGGCCTCGGGGCCGATTATCCGATGGTTGCCCCGAACTATGCCCAGCATCGCTCCTCGCTGGCCAAGAAGATCGGGCTTGGCACCAAGCCGCGCGGCCGGCCGCCGCGCAACGGCATCGCCCGCACGCCAACCTCGGTCTGATCCGTATCGTCCCTGCCCCGCCGCCGGCATTTGTCGCCAGCGGGGCGGGTGGCTATCCTCCCGCTTCCATCGGGAGGCCACGCGGCCGCCCCCTTACCGAAAGCCGCCCCGCGCGCGCATGCAACCCGCCGCCCCAGCAACCGCCGAGGCGATCTCGCGCATCGAGCGGCGCTGCATTGAGCGCGGGCTGAAGATGACCGGCCAGCGCCGCCTGATCGCCTGCGTGCTGTCCGAAAGCAGCGACCATCCGGATGTCGAGGAATTATACCGCCGCGCCACCCGGCACGATCGGCGCATCTCGCTCGCCACCGTCTATCGCACCGTGCGGCTGCTGGAAGCCGAGGGCATCCTGGAACGCCGCGACTTCGGCGGCGGGCGGGCACGCTTCGACCAGGCCGATCGCGGCGCGCATCACCACCTGATCGACCTGGATTCGGGGCAGGTGATCGAATTCGCCGATCCACGGCTGGACGCCTTGGCCCGCCAGATCGCTGAGGAGCTGGGCTTCGAGCTGGCCGATCTTCGCCTTGAACTGTTCGGCCGGTCCCCGCCGCACAAGGCGGGCGCGCGGCCGCGCCGCAAGGCCACGGCGTGACCGCACCGACCGAATTCGCCGAACTCCGCTCCAGCCATCTCGGCGTGCGGGTGGCGAGCAGCCCGGCCGAGATCGACGCCGCCCAGGCGCTGCGGTTCCGCGTCTTTTACGGCGAAATGGGCGCCCGCGCCGATACCGCGACGCGCGCCAGCGAACGCGACGCCGATGAGTTCGACGCCGTCGCCGACCACCTGCTCGTCCTCGATCATCGGCTGGGCGATGGGCCGGATGCGGTGGTCGGCACCTATCGGCTGATCCGCCGCGGCGCCGCAGACCGGATCGGCCGCTTCTACACCGCCGCCGAATACGACCTCAGCCCGCTGCTGGCGCAGCCGCTGGAATTGCTGGAACTCGGCCGCTCCTGCGTCGACCCCGGCTATCGCACCAGCGGCACCATGCAACTGCTGTGGCGCGGGATCGCCGCTTATGTCTTCATCCACCGCATCGACCTGATGTTCGGCTGCGCCAGCCTGCCGGGGACCGATCTCGTGGCCCTCGGGCCGATGCTCAGCTACCTGCACAGCCATCACCTGGCGCCGGCCACCATCCGGCCAAGGGCGGTGCCCGCCCGCTTTCAGCCGATGGACCGGGTCGATCCGCATCAGGTCAATGCCCGCGCCGCGCTCAACGACCTGCCACCGCTCATCAAGGGCTATCTTCGGCTGGGCGGCTTCGTCGGCGACGGCGCGGTGCTGGATGAGCAGTTCAACACCACCGATGTCTGCGTGGTGGTGAAGACCGACCTGGTTACCAGCAAATACTCGAAGCACTACGAACGCAAACGGACCGGCGCCAGCTGAGACCAACGGTCAAAAGGTTTGACCGTTGGCGTTATTTTTTTGGCCCTAGAGCATGCTGCGTTCACATGCGTTCACGCAGCCCGCTCTAGCATGTGTTGGATCGCGCGATTCAGCGCCTTCGGCGATTCCGCCTCAACGCATCGCGCTCTAAAGCGCCGGGCGGAAACCTCCGGATTCCTGGACTGCGCGGCACGAATCAGAGCCCCGTGCCTCGGTATCAGTGCAGCTGGCGGGGCGTCCCGGGGCTGTCCAGGCTGAAGGCCGGGATGTCCACGTCGAAGGCTTCGCCGGTCCCGCTGACGACCATGTGGTACTGCCCGCGCATGAAGCCCGAAGGTGTGGCCAGCGGCGTGCCGGACGCGTATTCGAAATGCCCGCCAGGCTCCAGCAGCGGCTGTTCGCCGACCACGCCCTCGCCATGCACGCGTTGGGTGCGACCTTGCGCGTCGGTGATCAGCCAGGTGCGCTTCAGCAACTGCACCCGGTGCGGACCGGTATTCTCGATCCGCACCCGATAGGTCCAGACATACTGCCCGCGCGCTGGCTCCGACTGGTCCGGCAGGTAGGTGGTCCGCACGCTGACGCGGATCTCCCGCGCCAGCGCCGCGCTGCCCGGCCCGCTCATGCCCCGGTGCCGGCCGCGGTCAGCGCCACCGACAGGTCCTCGATCAGATCCTCGGCATCCTCCAGCCCGATGCTGAGCCGGATGGTGCCGTCGCCGATACCCAGCCGCGCCCGCTCCTCGGGCCCGATCCGCATATGCGTGGTCGTCGCGGGATGGGTGACGAGCGATTTGGAATCGCCGAGGTTGTTGGAGACGTCGATCAGCTGCAGCGCGTTGCAGAAGCGGAAGGCCGCCGCCTTGCCGCCCTGAAGGTCGAAGGTCACCACCGTGCCGCCGCCGCTCATCAGCCGGCGCGCCAAGGCCTGCTGCGGATGCCCGGGGCTGAACGGATAAAGCGCCCGGGCCACTTCCGGCCGCCCGCCGAGGAAGGCCGCGATGCGCTCGGCCCCGGCGGACATCGCCGACACCCGCAGCGCCAGCGTCTCCAGCCCCTTCAGGATCACCCAGGCGTTGAAGGGGCTGAGCGCCGGTCCGGTATTGCGGGTGAAGGGCTGCAACGTGTCCTCGACCCATTTCTTGGTCCCGAGCACGGCACCGCCCAGCACCCGGCCCTGGCCGTCCATGTGCTTGGTGCAGGAATAGACCACCACATCCGCGCCCATCGTCAGCGGCTTCTGCAGCAGCGGCGTGGCAAAGACATTGTCGACGACGACGATCGCCCCGGCGGCATGCGCCAGTTCCGCGACGCGCGGCAGATCGACGATCTCCAGCATCGGGTTCGACGGCGTCTCCAGCAGCACGAGCGAGGTCGGGCGGGCCAGCGCGCGTTCCCATTGCCCGAGATCGGCGCCATCCACGAACTCCGCCTCGATGCCGTAGCGGGGCAGCAGGGTGGAGACGATCCAGTGGCAGGACCCGAACAGCGCGCGCGCGGCCACCACCCGGTCCCCGGCCTTGAGGTGGGACAGCAGCGCCGCATGCACCGCCGCCATCCCCGTCGCGGTCACCCGGCACGCCTCGGCCCCTTCCAGCAGCGCGAGGCGCTGTTCCAGCATGGCGACCGTCGGATTGCCGAAGCGCGAATACTGGTAGTGCGTGGCATTGCCGGCGAAGGTCGCTTCCGCCTGCTCGGCACTGTCGTAGACGAAGCCGGAGGTGAGAAAGAGCGCCTCGGCGGTCTCGTCGTGATTGCTGCGCATGGTGCCGCCGCGCACCAACAGCGTGGCGGGGCGAAGCGGGCGATCGGGCAGGGATTTCGACATGACGGACCTTGCGCACACGGATGGGTGTCCGGCCCCATGACGGGGAAGGGGCTGGCGCCCCCGGCCGTTTAGCGCGTTTGTTTTGCGATCCCGGGCGCCGCGCAGCGGTGCCATGGATCGCCCGGTGAAGGACCTCGCCGCAAGCTGGCCGGACAAATCGCGAGGGGTGGCCAGGGCCACCGCCCAAAGAGATAGGCGGCCCCGCTCCCCTGGGTCAAGCGGCGCGATCCTCCGCCATCCGGCATGCGGTCAGACCCGCCGCGCGAAGCTCACTCAAGGAACGCGCCCGTCGCGCGGACGACCTTCGCCCAGGATTCGCGCTCCCGCCGGCCCAAGGCGCCGAGCTCCTCCGGTGTCGAGGGTTCCGGCACGGCCCCTTGCTGGCGCAACACCTCGATGAATTCAGGGCTGCGCATCGCCTCATGGGCGGCCCTATTCAGCCGCTCGATGATCGGCTGCGGCGTGCCGGCGGGGGCGTAGAGCGCCAGCCAGATGCCCGAATCCAGCTCACCACCCAGTTCGAGCAGCGTCGGCACGTCCGGCAGCAGGGGCACGCGCTGCCGCGCCAGCACCGCCAAGGCCCGCACCTTGCCCGCGCGGGCCATCTGCGCGATCCCGCCGACCGGCAGCGCCGTGCAATCCACCTGGCCCGCAACCACCGCCTGCAGGGCTGGCGCGGCGCCGCTGAAGGGCACGTGCAGCATGTCGATCCGGCGCGGCAGCACGATGCGCTGCATGGCCAAATGCGGCGTCGAGGCAACGCCCCAGGAGGCGAAGGAAATCGCTTCGGGCTTGGCGGCCGCGGCCGCCATCAGCGCTTCGAAGCTGTCGATGCCGGGCTTCGAGGGGCCGACCGCGATCGCGAAGGGCGCATTGCAGACGAAGGTGATCGGTGCGAAGTCGTGGTCGGGATCATAGGCAAGGTTGCGCATCGAGGTCGGCAGGATCGCCTGCGTATCGACGATCCCCAGCCACAGCGTATAGCCATCCGGCGCGGCCCGGGCGGCGAAGGTGGCGCCGATGCTCGCCCCCGCGCCGGGCCGGTTCTCGACGACAACGGATTGCCCGAACAATGTCCCGAGCGGCTGCGCCAGCGCCCGCGCGACGATGTCGTTGAGCCCGCCCGGCGGCCCCCCCAGCACCATCCGCAACGGCCGCTCCGGGTAGGCGAGGGCTGGCGTTGCGAGGCTGGCGCCGGCGATGGCCAGGAACCCACGGCGGCGCAGTCGATGCATGGCGATCTCCGGCAAGGCACAGCCCTCGTCCTGTCGTTGGAAAAATGACAGGCGCGGCGCGCGGCGGTCAACCGCGCCGGCACGACCGGGCGAAGCCCATGGCGACGTTCGCGCCACGCCGCCGGCGACGGGAAGGGTTTCTCCACCGGCCTCCCCTTTGCCCAGGAAATACCGGACCGGCCCCTCGCTGGCGCGGGCGCGGCGTGGTAGGGCGCCTCGCATGAGCAATCGTCCCTCCGGCCGCGCCGCCGATGTGCTGCGCAACACCCACCTGGAACCCGGCATCGCCCGGCATGCCGAAGGCTCCTGCCTGATCCGCATGGGCGATACCGAGGTGCGCTGCACCGCCAGCGTCGAGACCAAGGTCCCGCCCTTCCTGCGCGGCAGCGGCCAGGGCTGGGTCACCGCCGAATACGGCATGCTGCCCCGCGCCACCCATACCCGTGGCGACCGCGAAGCGGCGCGCGGCAAGCAATCCGGCCGCACCCAGGAAATCCAGCGTCTCATCGGCCGCTCGCTCCGCGCCGTCACCGACCTCAAGGCGATGGGGGAGATGTCGGTGGTGCTCGATTGCGACGTGATCACCGCCGATGGCGGCACCCGCTGCGCCAGCATCACCGGCGCCTGGGTGGCGTTGCACCTCGCCTTCCGTCACTGCCTGAAGGCCAATATCATCGCGACCATGCCGCTCAAGGATCAGGTGGCCGCCATCTCCTGCGGCCTGTGGCAGGGCACGCCGGTGCTCGACCTCGACTATGCCGAGGATAGCAAGGCCGATACGGACGCGAATTTCGTCCTCACCGGCCGCGGCGGGCTGGTGGAGATCCAGGGCACGGCGGAAGCCGAGCCCTTCTCCGAAGCGCAGCTGCTCGACCTGCTGCGCCTTGCGCGCCATGGCACGGCGCGGCTGTTCCAGGCGCAGCGCACCGCCTGCGGCCTCGGCTGATGCCAGCACCCGCGCCGCGGCGGCTTGGCACCGGGCGGGTGGTGCTGGCCAGCCATAATGTCGGCAAGCTGGCCGAGGTGCGGGCGCTGCTCCTGCCCTATGGCCAGGAGGTGGTCTCGGCCAAGGAGCTCGGCCTGCCCGAACCCGCCGAGCCGGCCGAGACCTTTCTGGGGAACGCCGCGATCAAGGCGCTGGCGGCGGCGCGCGCCACGGGGTTGCCGGCGCTGTCCGACGATAGCGGCTTTTCGGTCGCCGCCCTGGGCGGTGCGCCCGGCGTGCGGACGGCGGATTGGGCGCAGTGCCCGGATGGTACGCGCGACTACGCCATGGCCATGGCGAAGGTGGCGAAGCTGGCGGGCGATGCGACCGATCGCCGCGCCTGGTTCACCAGCGCCCTCGTCCTCGCCTGGCCGGATGGCCATACCGAGGGGGTTGAGGGACAGGTGCACGGCCATTGGGTCGCCCCCCCGCGCGGCCAAAAGGGCTTCGGCTACGACCCGATGTTCATCCCCGATGGGGAACAGGAAACCTTCGGCGAGATGCCGCCGGAGGCCAAGGCGCGGCTCAGCCATCGCAGCCGGGCGTTTGCCGCGCTCGCGGCGCGCTGCCTCGGCTGAGGCGCCGCCGGTTCCAGCCGACGGCGCGCTGCCCTATCCTCCGCGACAGCCTCCGAATTCCTAGGACCCGTCCGCATGAACCTCGCCCGTTTCCCGCGCATCCGCCTCGGCCATATGCCGACCCCGCTGGAGCCGATGGAGAACCTCACGCGCCTGCTCGGCGGGCCCAATCTCTGGATCAAGCGGGATGACTGCACCGGGCTGTCCACCGGCGGCAACAAGACCCGCAAGCTGGAATACCTGATGGCCGATGCGCGGGCGGAGGGCGCCGACATCGTCATCACCCAGGGTGCCACGCAATCCAACCACGCAAGGCAGACCGCGGCGGCCTGCGCCAAGCTTGGCATCGCCTGCCATATCCTGCTGGAAGACCGCACCGGCTATACCGATGCCGCCTATACGAAGAACGCCAATGTCCTGATGGACAAGCTGCATGGCGCGACGGTCTCCCGCCGCCCCGGCGGGGCGGATATGCAGGCGGAAATGGAAGCCGTCGCCGCCACGCTGCGGGCGGAGGGTCGCAAGCCCTATGTCATCCCCGGCGGCGGGTCCAACCCGGTCGGCGCGCTCGGCTACGTGAATGCGGCGCAGGAGCTGGTGACGCAGGCCTCCGACATGGGGCTGCGCATCGATCACCTGGTGCACGCCACCGGCAGCGCCGGCACCCAGGCCGGGCTCGTCGCCGGCCTCGTCGCGCTGAACAGCGGCATCCCCGTCCTCGGCATCGGCGTGCGCGCGCCCAAGGACCGGCAGGAAGCGAACGTCTTCGCCCTGGCCGAACGCACCGCGCAGCATCTCGGCCTGCCGGGGATCATCAAACGCGAGCATGTCGTGGCCAATTGCGACTATGTCGGCCAGGGCTACGGCATCCCGACCGAGGGGATGGTGAAGGCGGTGAAGCTGCTGGCGGAACAGGAAGGCATCCTGCTCGACCCCGTCTATTCCGGGAAGGGCATGGCCGGGCTGCTCGACCTGATCGGCAAGGGCTTCTTCAAGCCGGGCGAGAACGTCGTCTTCCTGCACACCGGTGGGCAGGTCGGGCTATTCGGATACCCGGAAGCCTTCGACGTCGCCGCCGATCTCGCGCGCTGATATGGCCGGGGCGGCGCAGATGCGGCACCGCCTATGCGCCGGCCTGCTGGCCGGGCTGCTCGGCACCGCCGCGGCGGCCGCGCCGCTGCAGGACCCGCCGGTCTTCGCCAGCGAAGCCGGCGCGCTGCACCTGATCCTGACGGCACGGCCGGACGCGCAGCTGCTGGGCGGGCGGCAGACCACCCCCTGGGTCTATGATGTCTGCCGCCGCGCCGGCCCGAACGCGACCGAATGCCTGCCCGGCACCGCCGCCAGCCCCTATGGCGGCGTGCATCTGCGCCTCGGCCCGGATGACCGGCTGAACATCCGCCTGGTCAACCGCCTGCCGCCAGCCCCGGACGCCGAGGCTTGCATCGAACACCCGGCGCTGGCCGGCAACCCGACCAACCTGCACACCCACGGCCTGATCGTTGAGCCGCATCGCGCCATGGCGTCCGGCGATCCCTATGGCGATTACGTCTTCCTGGAACTCCGTAACCCCGCCAATGCCGGGGCGCGCTGCGCCGGCGCGCCAGCGCATGCCGGGCATGGGGCGCATGGCGCAGGCGGCGCCAGCCACCCCGATACCGATGTCGTCGACGACGCGGTCGAATATCGCTTCGACCTGCACCGCCATCCGCCGGGCCTGTTCTGGTTTCACCCGCATGTGCATGGGCTCACCGTCAACCAGGTGTCGTCGGGCATGGCCGGCGCCATCAGCGTGGGCGCACTGGCCGAGTATTGCGGCACGGATGCCACCTGCCGCAGCACCATCGCCGCCACGCCATCCCGCCTGCTGGTCCTGAAGGACAGCCAGATCGCGGCCGATGGGAACCTGCAACACCAGCAGGACCCGACCTTCTGCGCGCCCCGCCGCGGCCGCGGCGAGGCCCCGCGCCAGGGCCATTGCGCCGGCACCGGCCCAGCGCGCGGCGGCCGCTGGGTGCACAGCATCAACGGCCAGCATTACCCGGCCATCGCCGTCGGCCCGGTCGGCGAGATCTGGCAGGTGCTGAACGCCAGCGCCAGCCGTGGCTATGACCTCGCGCTGGAACCACCGGGGGGCGGGCCGCCGCTGCCGCTCGAACTGCTCGCGCTGGATGGGGTCGCGATCGGTGACGGCGCGGCCTCGCTCGCCCGTATCCAGGCGGAGCTGGCCGGCCGGGCGGTGCTGTTTGCCTGCGGCGATGGCGCGCTCTGCACCCGCCGCCTGCGGCTATTGCCGAGCGCGCGGGTCGCCGTGCGCGTCGGCCAGGCCGGGCCGCAGCCGCGGGATGCGGTGCTGCGCACGGCGGTGGTGCCGACCGGCGGCGATGACTGGCCGGCGATCGATCTGGCCGCGGTGACGCTGGCGCCCGGGCGGCTGCCACCGCTGCCGCGCCCACCGGTCGGTGAGGCCGCCACGGTGGCCGAACTGCTCGGCCATGTCGCGCGGGT
>CAITYE010000151.1 GCA_903896535.1 uncultured Paracraurococcus sp. | reverse complement strand
GGCGCGCGGCACGAGTCATTGCCTCCTGCCGCGGGGATCACTCCGCCCGGATATTGGCCGCAGCCGCCAGCGCCCGTTGCGCCGCCACCTCGCGCGCCGTCTGCGCCGCCAGCGCCGCCGGCGTCCCGCCGGCCACCACCAGGCCCTGGCGCTGCAGCTCGGCCCGCAGCGCCGGGTCGGCCAGCGCCGCGTTCACCGCCGTATTCAGCCGCTGGATCACCGGCTCCGGCGTGCCGGCCGGGGCGTAGAGCGCCCACCACCCCTCCACCACCGCGTCGGCCACGCCAAGCTCGGCCAAGGTGGGCAGGTCCGGGAATAGCGGGTGCCGCGCCGCGCCGGTGCTGGCCAGCGGCCGCAATTGCCCGGCCTCGATCTGCGGCTTGAAGCCCAGCGGGTGATAGACCATCGCCGGCAGCGTGCCGTTCAGCAGGTCCGCAATCGCCCGGCCGGCATCGCGATAGGGCACGGCCGTCAGCGGCGCGCCGGTGCGCAGCGCGATCAGCGCCGTGGTCAGGTGCCCGGTGGTGCCGGTGCCGGCATTGCCCACCGCCACCGGCGCGACGTGCGCGGCGGCCAGGAAGGCGGCGAAATCGCGGATGGACGACGTGCTGGGCACCGCCAGGATGACGGCGGTGGCCGCAACCGCCACCACCGGGGCGAAGTCGCGCCGCGGATCATAGCCGATCCCCGGCATGATCGCCGGGTTGGTCGCCATGGTGCCGCTGGTGCCGAACAGCAGCGTCGTGCCATCCGGTGCCGCGCTCGCGACCGCCTGGGTGCCGATGGTCCCGCCCGCGCCGGTGCGGTTATCCACCACCACCGGCTGGCCCAGATCGCGCGTCAGCGCCGCGCCGATCAGCCGGCCGATCACATCCGTGGTGGTGCCGGCGGCAAAGGGGATCACCAGGCGGATCGGCCGGTCCGGCCAGGCGGCGCGCCCCGGGCGCGGCGCAAGCAGCGCCAGGGCCAGCGGGGCGAGAGTGCGGCGGGACAGCGGACGGGCGCGAACCATGCCGCCCCCTGCCCGAGCCCGCGCCGCTTGTCGAGGTTTCGCCCCGCCGCCGCCCCGGCTATGACCGCGCCGCTGTTCCGGAGGACGAAGATGCGCCTGGTCACCTTCCGCCACCACGACCGTGTCGGCACCCATATCGGCGCGCTGGCCGCCGATGGCGCCGTGCTTGATCTCGCCGCCGTCGATCCGGCGCTGGTCGGTGGGAACATGGCGGCGCTGGCCGCCGGCGGCGCGGCGGCGATCGCGCATGCGACGCAGGCCGCCACCCGCGCGCGGCCGGTGCACGATGCCATCCTCTGCGCGCCGATCCCGCGCCCGCCGAAGAACGTCTTCTGCGTGGGCAAGAACTACCGTGAGCACGCCGCTGAATTCGCCGGCTCCGGCTTCGATGCCAGCGCCAAGGAGGTGGTGCCGGAGGCGCCGGTGGTCTTCTCCAAGCCGGCCACCAGCATCATCGCGACCGGCGAGATCATCCCGGCGCATCTCGACCCCACCGGCAGCACGGATTACGAGGGCGAGCTGGCGGTGGTGATCGGCCATGGCGGGCGCGGCATCCCCAAGGCCGAGGCGCTGCGCCATGTTTTCGGCTATACCATCGTCAACGACGTAACCGCGCGCACCTTGCAGCACCGCCACCGGCAATGGGTGCTGGGCAAGGGCATTGACGGCTTCTGCCCGATGGGCCCGGCAATCCTGACCGCCGATGCCGTGCCGGACCCAGGGGCCTTGCGCGTCATCACCCATGTGAACGGCGAAAAGCGGCAGGACCAGGCGGTCGCCGACCTGATCTTCGACATCCCGACGCTGATCGCCGCGATCTCCGCCGGCATCACGCTGGAGCCGGGGGATGTGATCGCCACCGGCACGCCGGTCGGCGTGGGCATCGGCTTCACCCCGCCGCGCTTCCTCAAGGCCGGGGATGTGGTGCGGATCGAAGTGCCGGGAATCGGCGTGCTGGAAAACCCGGTTGGCTGAGCCAGGCGCCAACCCCGCGCCGGGACCTCCTCTCGAATCCCTGGCGCCAGCAATCCGATCAGGTGATGCCCCCTGATCGGATATTGCTCTAGGCTCCTCCCGCCGGAGCCAACCGGCGCCCCCTCGGAGGAGACTTCAGCATGCTGCGACGCACCGCCTTCACGCTCGCCACCGCGATGCTGGCCGGGGGGGCTGCCCGGCCCGCCGCGGCCGCCCGCGCCGACTTGCTGTTCAATGGCCGCAACCTGGCCGGCTGGGACCAGGTCGGCGATGCCAATTGGCGGGTGGAGCGAGGCGTGCTGATCGCCGACCGCGGCAATGGCCTGCTCGTCTCCCAGCAGGGCTTTGGCGATTTCCGGCTGATCGCCGAGTTCTGGGCGGACACCATCGTCAACAGCGGCATCTTCATCCGCGCGACGAACCCGGTGACCATCAACGCTGGCAATGCCTATGAGGTCAATATCTGGGACCAGCGCCCCGACCCCACCTACGGCACCGGCGCCATCGTCGATGTGGCCAAGGTGGCGCCGATGCCAAAGGCTGGGGGGCGCTGGAACACCTACGACATCACCGCCAAGGGCGATGTCTTCACGGTGCTGCTGAACGGCCAGAAGACCGTGGATGCCGCGCGCGACGCCAAGCATGCCCGCGGCCGCATCGCCCTGCAGCACGGCACCGGGCTGAAGGATGCCCAGGGCGTGCCCGTCGATAGCGGCGTCATCAAGTTCCGCAAGCTGGTGCTGCAACCGCTCTGAGCCCAGCGGTCCTACCCGCGGTCAAAGGCTTTGACCGCGGGTGTTGGATTTTTCGGGCCCGCAATCGCCGGGCGGCTATTCCAGCAGCAGGTCGCGCAGCCGCCCGATCGCCGCGGCATCAAGGCCAAGCCCTTCGGTGAGCAGCCCTTCCAGGCTGCCGCCATGGGCGGCGATGGCGGCATCAAGCGCGGCTTCGAGCAGCGCCGGATGGGTGGCGTGCAGCGCCGCGGCCATCGCCGGCGGCGTGCCCGGCGGCACCGCGTAATCGCGCTGCCAAAGCCGATCGGTCGCCACATAATCGTCCAGCACCGTCGCCCGGCTGGCGCCCAGGGCCGTCAGCACCAGCGCCGCCGCCAGCCCCGTGCGGTCCTTGCCGGCCGAGCAATGGAACAGCAGCGCGTGCCGCCCGGGGTCGAGCAGCAGGGCAAACAAGGCGCGATAGGCGCCGATGAAGCGGGTGCCGTAATCGAGGTAGGCCAGGCGCAGCAGGGCGACCACATCCTCCCCGCTCGCCTGGCCGCGCTGCATGAGGTCGCGGAGCGAGGCGCCGACCGTGGGCTCAATCGCCAGCGAGATCCGCACCGCCCCCTCCGGCAGGCGAGAGGGCCGCTCGGCCGCCTCCGCCACCCCGCGCAGGTCGCAGACGGTGCGCAGGCCGAGGCCGGCAATGGTGGCGACATCGCCTTCGGTCAGATTGGCCAGCGTCGCCGAGCGGTAAAGCACGCCATGGCGCACCCGCCGCCCGTCCAGCACCAGATAGCCGCCGAGATCGCGGAGGTTCGAGGCGCCTTCGAGGGGAATGGCCCGGGGGAGCGTGTCCATCGGCCCGGTTTAGCCCCCGGACCGCGCCGGCGCGAGGCCCGGCGCCCGCTCGCTTGACGCCCCCCGGCCCCCGCCCGACCATCGCGCCCGCACACGCACAAGGGAAACGCCTGATGGCCAAAGCCAATCTCTTCGACCTCGCCGGCAAGGTGGCGATCGTCACCGGCGGCAGCCGCGGCATCGGCCGCGCGATCTGCGAAAGGCTGGCCCAGCACGGCGCCAAGGTCGTCGTCTCCTCCCGCAAGCTCGACGCCTGCGAAGCGGTCGTCGCCGGCATCAAGGCCGATGGCGGAGAGGCCATGGCAATCGCCTGCAATATCGGCCGTAAGGAGGACCTGCAGGGGATGGTCGATAAGACCATCGCCACCTGGGGCGGGGTCGATATCCTGATCTGCAACGCGGCGATCAACCCGCATTTCGGCCCGGCCATGACCCTGCCGGACGAGATCTTCGACAAGATGATGTCGAGCAACGTGAAGTCGAACATGTGGCTGTCCCACATGTGCATCCCCACGATGGAAGCCCGCGGCGGCGGGGCGATCGTCATCGTCTCCTCGATCGGCGGCTATAAGGGCTCGGTCAATCTCGGCACCTATGCCATCACCAAGGCGGCGGACCTGCAACTGGCGCGCAACCTCGCCTGCGAATGGGGGCCGAAGAATATCCGGGTGAACTGCATCGCGCCCGGCCTGATCCGCACCGATTTCGCCCGCGCGCTGTGGGAGGACCCGGTGAACTACAAGAAGCGCACCCGCGACACGCCGCTGAAGCGCATCGGGGAGCCGGACGAGATCGCCGGCGCCGCGGTGTTCCTCGCCAGCGCTGCCGGCAGCTTCATGTCCGGCCAGAGCATGATCATCGACGGCGGCGTGCTGTCCGGCCCGCCCCCGAACAGCGACGACTAGAGCAGGCTGCGTTCACCTGCGTTCACGCAGCCCGCTCTAGCCTTTGTTGGATCGCGGGATTCAGCGCCTTCGGCGATTCCGCCGCAACGCATCGCGCTCTAGAGCATGCTGCGTTCACCTGCGTTCACGCAGCCCGCTCTAGCATGTGTTGGATCGCGCGATTCAGCGCCTTCGGCGATTCCGCCGCAACGCATCGCGCTCAAGAGCAGGCTGCGTTCACGCCCGCCCCCAACGGATGCGCTGCTCTGGAGGCCTCGGCTTCTGGGGCAGCCGCCGCCGGGCGGTCCATGCCAGGCGCTGTAACGCGCGGCCACCCCCAGACCAGACCGCCCAGGCTTGCGGCAGCCGGCGCGCCAGACCGCCGCATCCTGAGGCAAAGCCGCACCGCCCCGCCGGCGTTTTGCCAGCTTGCCGGCCGCAATCCGCGCCAGCAACAATTTGTGACTGCGGGTCGCCTGTCCAGAAGCCAATCTAAGGAAGGCGGCGGGGGCCGCATAGCAGGGGTGGCCGATGGATACCGCACTGGACATCTTCGCCGACTACGCCCGGACCTACGACCAGCGCCGAGAGACGGACATGTCGCTCGCCGAGTTTCTCGATGGCTGCGGCACCGATCCCGGCCATTACGCGACGGCGGCCGAACGCATCCTGAAGGCGATCGGTGAGCCGGAGGTGATCGACACCGCCAAGGATGTGCGGCTCGGGCGCATCTTCCTCAACCGCACCATCCGCATCTATCCGGCCTTCTCCGAATTCTTCGGCATGGAGGAGACGATCGAGCGGATCGTCGGCTTCTTCCGCCATGCCGCCCAAGGCCTCGAGGAGCGGAAGCAGATCCTCTATCTGCTGGGCCCGGTTGGCGGCGGCAAGTCGAGCCTCGCCGAAC
Source organism: uncultured Paracraurococcus sp. (assembly GCA_903896535.1). Classification (GTDB taxonomy): domain Bacteria; phylum Pseudomonadota; class Alphaproteobacteria; order Acetobacterales; family Acetobacteraceae; genus CAITYE01. The sequence continues at coordinate 15,613 of CAITYE010000151.1, read as the reverse complement.
GCCTGAAGGCGCTGATGGAAGCCGAGCCGATCTACGTCCTCAAGGCCGGCGACCAGCTCTCCCCGGTCTTCGAAAGCCCGCTCGGGCTGTTCGATGCCGAACGCCTCGGGCCGGTGCTGGAGAAGCAATACGGCATCCCCCGGCGCCGTCTGACCGGGCTGATGAGCCCCTGGGCGCTGAAGCGGCTGGACGAGTTCGGTGGCGATATCACGAAATTCCGCGTGGTTCGCATCCTGCCCTCGCGGCTGCGCCAGATCGGCATCGCCAAGACAGAGCCAGGTGACGAGAACAACCAGGACATCTCCTCCCTCGTCGGCAAGGTCGATATCCGCAAGCTGGAGATGTACGGGCAGAACGACCCCGACGCCTACAGCTTCTCGGGCGGTCTCAACCGCGCCAATCAGGGCATCCTCGAATTCGTCGAGATGTTCAAGGCGCCCATCAAAATGCTGCATCCCCTGCTGACCGCGACGCAGGAGGCCAATTACATCGGCACGGAAAACATCGGCGCCCTGCCCTTCCAGGGCATCATCCTGGCCCATTCCAACGAGAGCGAGTGGCAGAGCTTCAAGAACAACAAGAACAACGAGGCCTTCATCGACCGCATCTACGTCATCAAGGTGCCCTACTGCCTGCGGGTGGCGGAGGAACAGAAAATCTACGAGAAGCTGGTGCGCGGCTCAGAACTCGCCGCCAGCGCCTGCGCCCCGGCGACGCTGGAGATGCTCGCGCGCTTCAGCGTGCTCTCGCGCCTGCGCAAGCATGAGAACTCCAACCTCTTTGCCAAGATGCGGATCTATGATGGCGAGAGCCTGAAGGAGACCGATCCGCGCGCCAGGACGCTGCAGGAATACCGCGACGCCGGTGGGCCGGATGAGGGCATGGACGGCACCTCCACCCGCTTCGCCTTCAAGATCCTGGCCGCCACGTTCAACTTCGATACCACCGAGATCGCCGCTGATCCGGTGCATCTGATGTATGTCCTGGAACAGGCGATCCGCCGCGAGCAGATGCCCGAGGAGACCGAGAAGCGCTACCTGGAATTCATCAAGGGCGAGCTCGCGCCCCGCTACGCCGAGTTCATCGGCAACGAGATCCAGAAGGCCTATCTGGAAAGCTACAACGACTACGGCCAGAACCTGTTCGACCGCTACATCGCCTATGCCGATGCCTGGGTCGAGGATCTGGACTTCAAGGACCCCGACACCGGCCAGATGATGAACCGCGAGCTGCTGAACCAGGAGCTGACCAAGATCGAAAAGCCGGCCGGCATCGCCAATCCGAAGGATTTCCGCAACGAGGTGGTGAAGTTCGCGCTGCGCGCGCGCGCCAACCGGGGCGGGCGGAATCCCTCCTGGACTTCCTACGAGAAGATCCGGGAGGTGATCGAGCGGCGGATGTTCAGCCAGGTCGAGGACCTGTTGCCGGTCATCTCCTTCGGCTCGAAGAAGGATTCCGAGACGGCGAAGAAGCACGATGAATTCGTGACCCGCATGGCCGCCCGCGGCTATACTGAACGGCAAGTCCGACGTCTGGTCGAATGGTACATGCGCGTGAAGCAGACGGGCTGAGACGCCGGACGATCAGGCCGAGGCGCCCCGCCCATGCAGATCCTGGATCGCCGCCTCAATCCCAGCGGCCGCAGCCTGCCGAACCGGCAGCGGTTCCTCCGCCGCGCCAAGGCACTGGTGCAGGAGGCGGTGCGCGATGCCTCCGCCAAGCGGGGGATCCGCGCGGCCGATACGGGCGGGGAGGTGTCGATCCCCCTGCACGGCATCCGCGAGCCCAACTTCCAGCTCGGCGCCGGCGGCCGGCGGGACCATGTCCTGCCCGGCAACAAGCAGTACCGTGAAGGCGACGAAATCGCGCGCCCCCAAGGCGGCGAGGGCGGCAGCGGCAGCGAGGGCGCGCCCGAGGGGGGCGGGGAGGATGCCTTCCGCTTCGCCCTCTCGCGTGAGGAATTTCTCTCCATCTACCTCGACGATCTGGAATTGCCCGACCTCGCCAAGCGCCGGCTGATCGATGCCAGCGACCCCGCCTGGCAGCGCGCCGGCTATGCGGTCAGCGGCACGCCGGCCAATCTCTCCATCGCGCGCACCATGCGCAACAGCCTCTCCCGCCGCATCGCCCTGAAGCGCCCGAAGCCCGAGGCGGCGGCGGTGCTGGAGGCGGAGATCGCCGCGCTGGACGGCAAGCCAGACCAAGCTGAGCAGCTACTGCGGCTGCGGGCCGAGCTGGAGCGGCAGCTGCTGCGGGCGCGGCGCATTCCCTATATCGACCCGATCGACGTGCGCTATCGCCGCTTCGAGCCGCAGCCGCGCCCGGTCGCGCGCGCCGTGATGTTCTGCCTGATGGACGTCTCCGGTTCCATGACTGAGGAGATGAAGGATCTCGCCAAGCGCTTCTACACGTTGCTCTATCTGTTCCTGCAGCGCCGCTACAAGCATGTGGAGATCGTCTTCATCCGCCACACCCATGAAGCCAGCGAGGTCGACGAGGAGGCGTTCTTCCACAGCCGGGAGACCGGCGGCACGCTGGTCTCGACCGCGCTGGTGGAAATGCAGCGGATCGTCGCCGACCGCTTCCCCCCGTCGGATTGGAACATCTACGCCGCCCAGGCTTCGGATGGCGACAATGCGGCGGGCGACAGCCAGCGGACCGGGCAGCTGCTGGTCGAGCACATCCTGCCGGCCTGCCAGTACTACGCCTATATCGAGGTCGGCCGGGACGGCGATCAGGGGATCCCCGGCTTTCCGCGTGGCGCGACCGACCTGTGGCGGACCTATGAGGCGCTGGCCGCGGCCGGCGCCCCGCTGGCGATGAAGAAGGTCCGCCATCGGCAGGATATTTTCCCGGTCTTTCGGGAACTCTTCGCCAAGCGCGGCCTGCTCGACGGAGCCTCGGCATGAATGCACCGGTCGATGGCGGCAGGCTGCTCTGGCAGGGCGCCGATTGGGATTTCGCGACACTTGAGCGCATCCACGACGCCTGCGCGCAGGTCGCGACGGGCGAAATGGGGCTTGAGGTCTATCCCAATCGGATCGAGGTGATCAGCGCCGAGCAGATGCTCGATGCCTATGCCTCAACCGGCCTGCCGCTGTTCTATCGGCACTGGTCCTTCGGCAAGCATTTTGCCCAGCACGAGGCGATGTACCGTCGCGGGCTGCGCGGCCTCGCCTACGAGATCGTCATCAATGCCGAGCCTTGCGTCTCCTATGTCATGGAGGAGAATACGGCGACGATGCAGGCGCTGGTCATCGCCCACGCCGCTTTCGGCCATAACCACTTCTTCCGCAACAACCGCCTGTTCCGCGAATGGACGGATGCCCGCGGCATCCTCGACTATCTCGAATTCGCCCGCGGCTACATCCAGTCCTGCGAGGAACGCTTCGGCGAGCCCGAGGTCGAGCGTCTGCTCGATTCCGCGCATGCGCTGATGAACCAGGGCGTCCATCGCCACCGCCGGCGCGCCCCGGACCTGCTGTCCGAACAGCGGCGGGAGCAAGAGCGGCGCCAGCATGATGAGCGCATGTACAACGTGCTGTGGTCCACCCTGCCGGAGCGGGCCAGCGCCCCGCCGAGCCAGGGCGAGACCGCGCGGCGCCGCGCCCTGTTGCAGCTGCCGCAGGAGAATCTGTTGTATTTCCTGGAGAAATCCGCCCCGCGCCTGGCGCCGTGGCAGCGGGAGGTGCTGCGCATCGTTCGCAATATCGCCCAGTATTTCCTGCCGCAACGCCAGACCAAGGTGATGAACGAGGGCTGCGCCACCTACACCCATCACCGCATCCTTCACCGGCTGCACGAACAGGGCCGGATCAGCGATGGCGCACTGCTCGAAGTGCTGCACTCCCACGCCGCCGTCATCTTCCAGCCCGGCTTCGACGATCCACGCTATTCCGGCATCAACCCCTATGCGCTCGGCTTCGCCATGATGTCCGATATCGAACGCATCTGCCGCAGCCCGACCGAGGAAGACCGGCAATGGTTCCCGGATTTCGCCGGCTGCGGAGAGCCGATGCCGGTGCTGCGCCACGCCTGGACGGAATTCCGCGATGAGAGCTTCATCCTGCAATACCTCTCGCCGCATCTGATCCGGGAGATGCGGCTGTTCCACCTGCTCGATGACGCGGCCGCGCCCGTGCTGCGGGTCGCGGCCATGCATGATGAGCGTGGCTATCGGCGCGTGCGCCAGGCGCTGGCCCGGCAATACGATCCGGCCTGGACCGATCCGGATATCCAGGTGGTCGATGTGGACCTCGCCGGCGACCGGCGGCTGATCCTGGAACACGCCGCGATCGATGGCCGGCTGCTGGATGAAAAGGATGCGAAGCAGGTGATGCGCCACCTCGCCAGCCTCTGGGGCTATGAGGTCCTGCTGCGGGAGGTCGCTGCCGCGGGCGGCGCGACGCTACGCGAACACGCGGTCGGCCCGCCGCGCTGAACCAACCGTTTGCCGCCCGCGCGGCCCGGCTCTAGAGCGGGATGCGTCGAGGCAGAATCGCCCAAGGCGCTGAAGCCCGCGACCAAACAAACGGGTGAGCCGGGTGCGTGAGTGAATGCGAACGCAGCCTGCTCTAAGCAGCGGCGCCCCGCCGCGGAGTCCGCCATGCCCATGCGCCGCCGTCCCCTGCTCGCCGGCCTCCTCGCCCTGCCCGCCGCGGCGCGCGCCGAGGACTACCCAAGCCGCGCCGTGACCATGGTAGTCGCCTTCCCCCCGGGCGGGCAGGGCGATGTCGTCGCCCGCCCCGTCGCCGCCGGGCTGGAACGGCTGTGGAAGCAGCCGGTCCCCGTGGTCAACCGGGCTGGCGCTTCGGGTGAGCTCGGCTATGCCGCCGTCGCGCGCGCCGCACCCGATGGCACAACGCTGCTGATGGGCCTCTCCTCGCTGGCGGTGATCCCCGCGGCGGCACGGCTGTTCGGCCGAACGCCGGCCTATGAGATCGACCAGCTGGTCCCCGTCGCGCTGCTGACCGCCGATCCCACCTTCCTGGCCGTGCCAGCGGCCGCGCCCTGGCGCGATCTGGGGGAATTCCTCGCCGATGCGCGGGCCCGGCCGGGGCAGATCGCCTATTCTTCCTCGGGCAATTACGGCGCGCTCCATCTGCCGATGGCGATGCTGACCACGGCGGCCGGGGTGCAGTTGCTGCATGTCCCCTTCCAGGGCGGCGGGCCGGCGATGACGGCGATCCTCGCCGGTCAGGTCCAGGCGCTCGCCTCCGGCCCCGGGCCGCTGACGCCGCATGTGAAGTCCGGCGCGTTGCGCGTGCTGGCCAGCTGGGGCCGCCGCCGCATCCCCGGGTTTGAGAGCGTGCCGACGCTGCTGGAAAGCGGCTTTCCGGACGCCGAGTTCTACATCTGGGCCGGCGTCTTCGCCCCGGCCGGCACGCCAGCCCCGGTGCTGGAAAAGCTGCGCGCCAGCCTGGCCGCCACGGCGGCCGAGCCCGAGGTGCAGAAGGCGCTGGCGGCGTCCGGCAATGCGCTGGATTACCGCGACGGCGCCGCCTTCCAGACCTTCTTCGCCGAGGATACCGCCCGCCTGCTGGCGGCGGTGGCGCGCATCGGCAAGGTCGAATAGCCGCGGGCCTTGCCAGTCCCGGCCCGCAGCCGCACCCTTTCCCACCCCCCTGCCGCACCCCTGCCGGAGCCGCCCGCATGAGCAATGAGACCACCATCACCGATTGGCTCGACAGCCAGCTGCCGGACATGCTCGCGGTGCTGGAGCGCATGGTGAACACCGATGGCGGGTCCTACGACAAGGCCGGCGTCGATGCGGTGGGGCGGATCGTGCAGGAGTTCATGGCCGCGCGGGAGATCCCCGTGGATGTCGTCCCGCGCCCGCTCTACGGCGATTGCATCAAGGCGCGCGTGGCCGGCGGCGAGGCTCTGGCCAGCGGCAACCAGCAGCAGAGCATCGTGCTGATGGGCCACCGCGACACCGTCTTCCCGAAGGGCGAGCCGGAACGCCGCCCCTTCCGGATCGAGAACGGCATCGCCTATGGCCCCGGGGTCTCCGACATGAAGGCCGGGCTGGTGATGAACATGTTCGTCATGGCCGCCTTCCGGAAATTCGGCGGCGCGCCCGGCCCGCTGGTCGGTCTGTTCACCGGCGATGAGGAGATCGGCAGCCCGGAGGGGCGGCAGGTGATCGAGGCGACCGCCCGCGAGGCGCGCGTTGTCTTCAACAGCGAACCGGGCCGGCCTTCCGGCAATGTCGTCACGGGCCGGAAGGGCGGCGTCTTTTCGATCTTTGAGATCGAGGGCAAGGCGGCGCATTCGGGCGGCAATTTCGAAGCCGGCGTCAGCGCGATCGGCGAACTGGCCGCCAAGATCACGGCGATCCATGCCCTCACCGACCTCAAGCGCGGCATCACGCTGAATGTCGGCCTCGTCTCCGGCGGGCAGAGCGTGAACACGGTGGCGCCCTGGGCGCAGGGGCAGATCGACCTGCGCTACGTGGAGCCCGCCGACCGCGACGAGGTGATGGCGAAAATCCACGCCATCATCGACCGCGCCTATGTGCCGGGCACCCGCGCCAAGCTGACCATCCGCGGCGAATTCCTGCCGCTGACGCAAAGCCCCGCGGCGGCCCGGATGTTCGAGCTGTACCAGGGCGCGGCGCGCGACGCCGGCCTGAAGGTTGGCGGCGAGTTCACCGGCGGCTGCGCCGATAGCGGCTTCACCGCCGCGGTCGGCGCGCCGACGCTCTGCGGGGTTGGCCCGGTCGGCGGCAAGGCGCACAGCCCGGAGGAATATCTGGAGGTCGCCAGCATGGTCCCGCGCGCCCAGGCGATGGCCCGGGCCATCCTGCGGCTGGATCAGGCGGGGCTCTGAGCCATGCAATTCGCGCTGTTCAACCTGATGTCGATGAATCACCCCGGCGAAGCGCCGGCCGAGGTCATCGCCGCCACGCGCGACCATGTGATGATGGCCGAGGATCTGGGCTTCGACGCCACCTGGTTCGCCGAGCATCATTTCTCCAATGCCTCGGTCTGCTGCTCACCGTTGCTGATGGCGATGTATTGCGCGGCGGTGACGCGGCGTATCCTGCTCGGTCCGGCCGTGGTGGTGCTGCCGCTGCATCACCCGCTGCGGGTGGCGCAGGAAGTGGCCATGCTGGACCAGGCCAGTGGTGGGCGGACGCTGCTCGGCTTCGGCCCGGGCCATCAGCCGCATGAATTCCGCAGCTTCGGCGTGCCGCTCGAACATCGCTACGCGATGGCGCTGGAAGGCTGGGACATCGTCGAACAGGCGCTGACGACGGGGCGGGTGCATCACCTCGGCACGCATTACCGCATCGAGGACACGCCGGTTGCCGCCGGCACCCTATCGGGCCGCATGCCGCCGATGTTCGTCGCGACCTCCACCCCCGCCCTGCTCGCCCGCGGGGTGCGTGCGGGGGCAACGCCGATGCTCAGCCAGGGCCACCGCCCGGCTGCGGAGACGCTGGGCCTGCGCCAGGACATCCTGGAACGCTGGCAGGCGGCGGGTGGCGGCCTGCCGATGCCGCTGGCCTTGCAGCGCTACGTCTTCGTCACCGAGGACGCGGCCGAGATGCGCGCGGCCGCGCGTGGCCTGCTGGCGCTGATCCGCAACACCCGCGCGCTGCGCCTCGAGACCCCCGCCCGCGACGGGGCGCATCTGCGGCCCCTGCCCTTCGCCGGGGAGCCGGACGAGGACTGGCTGCTGGCGCATGCGCCGATCGGCCCGGCAGCCAAGGTCGCCGCCTGCCTCAACGCCGATATCGCGCTGCTCCGCCCCAGCCATTGCAGCCTCTACATGGGCTTCACCGGCCTGCCCCGCGCCGCCACCGCCCGCGCGATCGCCCGGTTCGGTGAGACAGTGCTGCCCGGCCTGCGGCAAGCGGCGGCAGCGACCCAGGCCGCCTGACCCTTTGCCTCCGGGCCGTTTCCGCCTATGCACCGCGGCTTCGATAAGTGTTCGGGGGGAGAGACGCCATGGCGGACCGGGTTGAAGTGGCGGGGCTGTCGGTCGCGCGCGACCTGCGGGACTTCATCGACCAGCAAGCGCTGCCCGGCACCGGGGTGACGCCGGCCGCCTTCTGGGGCGCTTATGCCAGCATCCTGAAGGATCTCGGGCCGCGCAACGCGGCGCTGCTGGCCCAGCGCGACGCGCTGCAGGACAAGATCGACGCCTGGCACAAGGCGCATCCGGCCAAGCCCGTCGATGGCGCGGCCTATACCGCCTTCTTGCGGGAGATCGGCTACCTGGTCCCGGAAGGCGCGGCCTTCGCCGTCGGGACCACCAATGTCGATGACGAGATCGCGCGCATGGCCGGGCCGCAGCTCGTCGTGCCGGTCTCCAACGCCCGCTACGCGCTGAACGCCGCCAATGCCCGCTGGGGCAGCCTGTATGATGCGCTCTACGGCACGGACGCGATCCCGGAGAGCGACGGCGCCAGTCGTGGCAAGGGCTATAATGCGGTGCGCGGGGCGAGGGTCATTGCCTATGCCCGCGGCGTGCTGGACAAGGTGGCGAAGCTTGCCCGCGGCTCCCACGCCGATGCCCGCGGCTATGCCATTGCCGATGGCGCGCTGGCGGTGACGCTGGCCGATGGCAGCCATACCGGCCTTGCCGATCCCGCCGGGCTCGCCGGCTATCAGGGCAGCGCGGCGGCGCCCGCGGTTCTGCTGTTCCGCCATAACGGCCTGCACGCCGAACTGCACATCGACCGCAGCCACCTCATCGGCAAGGGCGACGCCGCCGGCATCGCCGATCTGGTGCTGGAAAGCGCCCTGACCACCATCGTCGATTGCGAGGATTCCGTCGCCGCCGTCGATGCCGAGGACAAGGTCGAGATTTATCGCAACTGGCTCGGCCTGATGAACGGCACGCTGGAGGCGAGCTTCGAGAAGGGCGGCACGACGCTGACCCGGCGGCTGAACGAGGATCGCCGCTACACGACGCCCACCGGCGGCACGCTGACCCTGGCGGGACGCTCGCTCATGCTGGTGCGCAATGTCGGGCATCATATGATGACCGATGCGGTGATGCTGGGCGGGGCGGAGACGCCGGAGACCATCCTCGATGCCATGGCGACGGTCGTCATCGCGCTGCACGACCTGCGCGCCAAGCAGCTCAACAGCCGCCAGGGCAGCGTCTACATCGTCAAGCCGAAGATGCATGGGCCGGCGGAAGTGGCCTGGGCGGCCGAGCTGTTCGGCAAGATCGAAGATGCCTTCGGCCTGCCGCGCAACACGCTGAAGATCGGCATCATGGATGAGGAGCGGCGGACCACGGTCAATCTGAAGGAGTGCATCCGCGCCGCGCAGGACCGGGTCTGCTTCATCAACACCGGCTTCCTCGACCGCACCGGCGACGAGATGCACACCTCCATGGCCGCCGGGGCCATGCTGCGCAAAAACGACATGCGCGCCACGCCCTGGATCAAGGCCTATGAGGAGTGGAACGTCGATGTCGGCCTGGCCTGCGGGCTGCGCGGCAAGGCACAGATCGGCAAGGGCATGTGGGCCGCGCCCGACGCCATGGCGGCGATGCTGGAACAGAAGGTCGGCCATCCCAAGGCCGGCGCCAATACCGCCTGGGTCCCTTCCCCTACCGCAGCGACGCTGCACGCGTTGCACTACCACGAGGTGGACGTCGCCGCCCGCCAGGACGAATTGCAGCGGGGCGGCACCCGGGCGAAGCTCAGTGATATCCTCACCATCCCGCTCGCGCTCGACACCAACTTCCCCGCCGATGCGGTGAAGGCCGAGCTCGACAACAACGCCCAGGGCATCCTTGGCTATGTCGTGCGCTGGGTGGACCAAGGGGTGGGCTGTTCCAAGGTGCCGGACATCAACGATGTCGGGCTGATGGAAGACCGCGCCACGCTGCGCATCTCCGCCCAGCACATCGCCAATTGGCTGCAGCACGGCATCGCCACGCGCGCCCAGGTCGAGGAGACGATGCGGCGGATGGCCGCCATCGTCGACCGGCAGAATGCCGGTGACGCGGCCTATCGGCCGATGGCCCCGGCCTTCGACGGCCCCGCCTTCCACGCCGCCTGCGATCTGGTCTTCGAAGGCGCGACCCAGCCGAACGGCTATACCGAGTTCGTGCTGCACAAGCGCCGGCGCGAAGCCAAGGCGCGGGGCTGAACGGCCAGCGGGGAGGACGAGCATGATCATCCGCGTCGTGCCGGGCCAGGGCGCCCGGCTGGAAGCGCCCGAGGACTTCAAGGGCTTCAAGGTGGTGGTCGAAGGCGGCCTCGCCGGGGCGGCCCTGGCCGCGGCCCTTGGCCCGGCCGGCCGGCTGGATGGCGCGCATATCTGGGTGGCCCAGGACTGGCTCCGCGGCGCCTCGGGCCTTGCCGGGACGGCCACCTGGGATGCCGGCCTTGCCGGCATGCTCGGCTATGCCGAGACGAAGGGCTGGCTGGAGCCCGGCACCGGCGCGATCCGCGGGCATATCGAGCGGGGGTGACAGCCCCCGCCGGCTCTGCTGAGGTGTCGGCAAGTAAGGCCCTGGGGGGGATCGCATGCCGGCAGAGTTCCGCCGCCGCCCATTATTAGGCGCGCTCGGCACCGTATGGGGCGCCACGGCGGCAACGGCACAGGCCGGCTGGCGGCCCGAACGCCCAATCCGCATGATCACCCCATCGGGCGCCGGCAGCGGGGCCGATGTGGTCGCCCGGACACTGGCCGCCAAGCTCAGCGAGTTGCTGGGCCAGCCGGTGGTGGTCGAGAACCAGTCGCAGGGCGTGGGCGCCGTCGGCATCCTGAACGCCGCGCGGGCCAAGCCTGATGGCTACACCATGATGTGCGTGATCTCCTCGATCCTGCTCGCCCCGCTGGTCGACCCCTCGCTGGCCTATGACGTGCGGCAATTCGCCCCGCTCAGCCAGATCCATCAGGGCGCGACCGTGCTGGCCGTGGCCCCCGGCGTGCCGGCGAAGACGCTGGAGGAATTCCTCGCCCTGGCCCGCGCCAAGCCGGACGATTACAGCATCGCCGATTACGGCCATGGGACCGCGAGCCACATCCATGCCGCGCTGCTGATCAAGCGCGCGGGGCTGCCGGTGGAGAACATCCACTACTCGAACACGCCGCAGATCTTCCAGGACATGATCGCCGGGCGCATGCGCGCGGCGGTGGTGGACAGCGCCAGCGGCAGCCAGCCGATCCGCGACGGGCTGATCCGCCCGCTGGTCGCCAGCGGGCGCGAACGGATCGCCGTGCTGCCGGATGTGCCCACCTTCGGCGAACTCGGCTATCGTGGCTTCGAGCCGGCGATCTGGCAGGCGATGTTCCTGCCGAAGGACGTCCCCGCGCCGATCGCCGCCACGCTGGAGGCCGCGGTGCGCCAGGCCATCCTGGCGCCGGATTTCGTCGCCCGGCTGCGCAATATCGGCTTCGTCGCCGTCGGCGGCCTCGCCGAGGCGCTGGGCCGGATGCTGGCGAGCGAGCGTGAGATCTGGGCCAGCGTGATCGCCGAGACCGGGATCAAGCCGCTCTGACCCAGGGCAAGCCGCGCCTAGAGCATGCTGCGTTCACATGCGTTCACGCAGCCCGCTCTAGCATTTGCCGGATCGCGCGATTCAGCGCCTTCGGCGATTCCGCCTCAACGCATCGCGCTCTAGCATTTATTGGATCGCGCGATTCAGCGTTTTCGGCGATTCCGCCTCAACGCATCGCGCTCTAGCGGCGCCATAACCGAAGGGAGACAAGGATGGATTTCAAGGGCAAGGTGGCGGTCGTCACAGGCGGCGCCAACGGGATCGGGCGGGAAGTCTGCCTCGGCATCCACCGCGGCGGCGGCAAGGTGCTGATCGTCGACCGTGACGCCGCGGCGGGCCAGGCGCTGGCCGCCGAGATCGGGTCGGATGCGCGCTTCTTCGCCGCCGACGTGACGCAGGCGAAGGATGTCATGGGCTATGTCAGGGCCGCGCTCGATGCCTTCGGGCGCATCGACTGCTTCCACAACAATGCGGGGATCGAGGGCAAGGTGGCGCCGATCGTCGAATACGACGATGCCGTCTTCGACATGGTGCAGGCGATCAATGTCCGCGGCGTCTATCTAGGGCTGAAGCACGTCATGGCGGTGATGCAGAAGCAGGGCGGCGGCAGCATCGTGAACACCGCCTCGGTCGCCGGCATGGTCGGCACGCCGGGCATGGGCGCCTATGTCGCCTCCAAGCACGCGGTAATGGGGCTGACCAAGGTTGCCGCCGGTGAGGTCGGGCCGCAGGGCATCCGGGTCAACGCCGTCTGCCCCGGGCCGATCCGCACCCGCATGGTGGCGGATATCGCCAAGCAGGTCTCCCCGAACAACCCGGATGGCGTCGAATCCCGCTACACCTCGGGCATCCCGCTGCGGCGTTACGGCGAAGCGATCGAGGTCGCGAACCTTGTGCTGTTCCTGCTCTCCGACCTCGCCAGCAACATCACCGGTGCGCAATACACCGTCGATGGCGGGCGCACCGCGGCACCGCCCGGCATGGTCCCCGGCGTGGCCTGATCAGCGCCCGCGCGACTCGCGCCGGGCGATCCAGGTGCTGGCGGCGAAGATCACCGCGCCGCCCACCAGGGTGCTCGTGCCCGGCCGGTCGCCCCAGATCAGGAAACCGGCCATCGCCGCCCAGAGCAATTCGAGAAAGCGGATCGGCTGGATCGCCGAGACCTCGGCCAGGCCGATCGCCCGCGTCAGGCAGAAATGCCCGGCCGAGCCCAACACGCCGGCCACCGCGAACAACGCCCATTGCTCGCCACTCGGCATGCTCCAGAACCACAGGGCGAACGGCAGGGTACAAAGGCTGACAGCGATTGCCTGCCAGGCGACGATCACCTCCGATCGGTCCTGCCGGGTCAGCGCCTTGGTGATCAGGAAACTGGCGGCAAAGATCGGTGAGGCGGCGAGCATCAGCAGCGAATAGCGGCTCTCCGCCTGCCCCAGCCCGGGCCAGACCACGATCAGCACCCCGGCGAAGCCGACCAGCGCCGCCACCCAGCGCGCCAGCACCAGCCGTTCCCGGAACACCAGCACCGCCCCCAGCATGATGAAAAGCGGCGTGGTGAAGCCAAGCGCGGTCATCTCCGCCAGCGGCACATGCGCCGCCGCGGCGAACCAGCAGAACAGCCCGGTCGCATGCACCGCGCCGCGCCAGAACTGGCCCTGGAGGTTGCGCGGCCGATAGGCGGCCAAGCCCGCGCGCAGGATGAAGGGCAGCATCGCCACCAGCCCGAAGCCATAGCGCAGGAACTGCACGACGAAGGGATCAAGCTCCCGCGTCAGCACCCGCAGCAGCGCGTTCAGCGCGGTGAAGATCAACCCGGCCGCCAGCGCCCATAGCATCGCCAGGACGGTGGGGTTCACGCCGCGAGGAACTCCAGCGCGGTCAGCGCATGCACCTCGGCCACCTGGCGCAGCTCCTCGATGCGCACGTATTCGTCGGGACCGCCCATGCCGAAGGGCGTCGGGCCATAGACGATGGTCGGCAGACCCGCCATGCGGAACCAGCGCGAATCCGACCCGCCGACCCGCATATTCACCGCGCAGGCGCTGCCCAAGACCCGCCCAGCGGCCGCCGCGGCGATCCGGACCAGCTCGTGGTCGGGCGCGGTATGATTGGGCTCGAACCGCCGCAGCACGCGGATCGTCACGCCGGGCAGCCGGGGCAAGGCTGCCTCGACGGCCGCGCAGGTCACGCCGACGGGCAGGCGGATATCGACCCCGGCGCGCGCCTCAGCCGGCACCAGGTTGGTCGAGGTGCCCCCCGCAATCCGGCCGATATTGACCGTCACCTGCCCCAGCACCGCCGCCTCGCCCGGCCCGCTCAGCGCTTCGCTGATCGGCTGCGCCGCGGCAATCGCGGCCGCGACCGCGGGCGGCGCGGCCACCGGCAAGCGGCGCAGCGCGCGGATCGCGTCCAGCGCCTCCGACAGCCGGTCGAGCGCATTCTCGCCGAGATGCACATGCGCCCCATGCGCGGCGCGCCCGCGCGCCTCGACCTCCAGCCAGAGAAAGCCCTTCTCGCCGAAACGCAGCACCCGCGGGCTGCCGGCATCGCCGATGATCACCGCATCGCCGCGCGCTTCGGGCACGTGGTCGAGCAGCCATTTGGTGCCGAGCGGGCCCATGCTCTCCTCATCGCCCGCCAGCGCCAGGACCGCCTCACCACGCCAGGCGCCGCGGTGCCGGGCCAGCGCCGCGAGGGCGGCGATGGAACAGGCGATGCCGCCCTTCATATCGGCGGTGCCGCGCCCATAGAGCCGACCCTCCCGCAGCACCCCCGCCAGCGGCGGCACCGTCCAGGGCAGCGCCTCGTTCACCGGGAAGGTGTCGAGATGGCCGTTGAAGACCACCCGTCGGCCCGGTGCTGCGCCGGCCAGCACCGCGACCAGATTGCGAATGCCCGGCGCCGGCTCATGCAGTGTCACGCGCGCCGCCGGCACCGCTTCGGCCAGGATCGCGCAGGCAGCATCGGCGGCGGCGATAACATCGCCGGGCGGATTGGGCGAGGCGGCGGCGACCAGCCGGCGCGTCCAGTCGATCAGCTCCGCATCGTCGATCGCGGCCCGGATCGCGGCCAGCATCATGCCCCCCGCAGCATCGTGGCGACCGCGATGGCCGCCTGCTCGCCACTCTCGAAGGCGCCGCCCACCGTCGCGGCATAGCGCGGATGGCAGGCCTCCCCGGCGAAGCGCAATCGGCCGCCGGCCAGCGCCGCCTCCCCCAGAACCCGGCGGGCGTCGGCGCTGCCGACCCGGGCATGGCTGTAGGCCCCGAGGAAGCGCGGGTCCGCCGCCCAGCCGGTGACCACAGCCGCGGTGGGGAAGGTGCGGGCAATGGCTTGCCGGCCGAAATAGCGGGCCAATTCGGCCCGGGCATGCGCCTCGGTTGCGGCGGGGCCCTCGCGCGCCAGCGCCCAGGCGACATCGCCGCCGAGGAAGCCGATGACGTGGTCGCGCCCCCAGGGCCAAAGCAGCCAGGACATCGCGCCCTCCCCCGCCGCTTCGACCCGCCGCCCCACCCGGGCGAAAGCGCCAAGGCCAAGCCGGCCCGCGCCGCTCGCGCGCAGCGCGACCTTGGTCAGCAGCCCCTGCGGCAGCCCGGCGATCGCCGCCGCGACCGGCGGCGGCAGGTCCGGGGCGAAGCGCAGCCCACCGGCGGCGAGCACGCCGGTCGAGACGGTGACGATCGCCGCCTGCGCCCGCAGCGTCCCGCCCGGCCCTTCCGCCTCCACCCCCGCCGCGCCCCAGCGGAGCCGGTGAACCGGCGCCCCGAGGCGGATCGGCAGGCCCTCCGCCAGCCGCAGGAACAGCGTGCCCAGCCCTTCGCCGAGGGCAATATTCTGGCCCTCCAGCGCGGTCGCAACATAGTCCCGCGCGCTGAACTGGCTCGCTTCCACGGCGCTGATCACGGCGCTGAGCCAATGCGTCGCGGTAGCGTCCCAGAAGCCGCCGCGCGGCACTGCCTCGGCCAGCGGCAGGTCCGCCGGGCTCGCCGCAATGCGCGCCTCGGCCATGGCATCGAAGGCATCGCAGGCCGCCTGGTAGGCCGCCTGTTCCCCGATGCTGGCGGGCCGATCGCCGATCAGCAGCACATCCCGCGGCCGCCGGCGTTCCTCACGCAAAGTCAGGCCCAGCCCGCGGGC
>CAITYE010000150.1 GCA_903896535.1 uncultured Paracraurococcus sp. | reverse complement strand
GATCGGGTCTCGGCTCTACGACAACAGCATCAAATCCAAGCTGCAGCGCCTGCAGTACGCCATGAAGGGGGCCGCCTGATATGGACATCCGTCCCGCCGAGATCTCGGAAATCCTCAAGCAGCAGATTGCTGGCTTCGACGCCGAGGCCAACGTCTCTGAGGTCGGCACCGTGCTGACCGTCGGCGACGGTATTGCCCGCGTCTATGGGCTGCAGAACGTCATGGCCGGTGAGCTGGTCGAGTTTCCCGGTGCTGGCCTGAAGGGCATGGCGCTGAACCTCGAGACTGACAATGTCGGTATCGTTATTTTCGGTGACGACCAGAACATCCGCGAGGGCGATACGGTGCAGCGCACCGGCTCGATCGTCGACGTCCCAGTCGGCCGCGCCCTGCTAGGTCGTGTGGTGGACGGGCTTGGCAACCCCATCGACGGCAAGGGTCCGATCCAGGCCGAGAAGCGCATGCGCGTCGAAGTGAAGGCCCCCGGCATTATCCCGCGCAAGTCGGTGCATGAGCCGATGCAGACCGGCATCAAGGCAATCGACGCTTTGATCCCTATCGGCCGCGGCCAGCGGGAGCTGGTGATCGGCGATCGGCAGACCGGCAAGACCGCCGTCATCATCGACACGATCATTAACCAAAAGTCGATCAACGCGTCTAGCGATGAGAGCAAAAAGCTCTACACCATCTATGTGGCGATCGGTCAGAAGCGCTCCACCGTCGCCCAGCTGGTGAAGACGCTGGAGGAACAGGGCGCGCTCGAATATTCGATCATCGTTGCCGCCACCGCCTCTGATCCGGCGCCGATGCAGTTTCTGGCGCCCTACACCGGCTGCACTATGGGTGAGTATTTCCGCGACAACGGCATGCACGCTGTCATCTTCTACGATGATCTTTCCAAGCAGGCGGTTGCCTATCGCCAGATGTCGCTGCTGCTGCGCCGCCCGCCGGGCCGCGAGGCCTATCCGGGCGACGTCTTCTACCTGCACTCGCGCCTGCTTGAGCGTGCGGCAAAGATGAACGACGATTTCGGCAACGGCTCTCTCACCGCGCTGCCGGTGATCGAGACGCAGGCGGGTGACGTCTCCGCCTATATCCCGACCAACGTCATCTCCATCACCGACGGCCAGATCTTCTTGGAGACCGAGCTGTTCTTCAAGGGTATCCGCCCGGCGGTGAATGTCGGCCTCAGTGTATCGCGCGTCGGCTCAGCCGCGCAGATCAAGGCGATGAAGCAGGTGGCTGGTAAAATTAAGCTGGAGCTGGCACAGTACCGCGAGATGGCGGCCTTCGCGCAGTTCGCCTCCGACCTTGACGCCTCGACCCAGGCGCTTCTCGCTCGCGGCGCCCGGCTGACCGAACTGCTGAAGCAGCCGCAGTTTAAGCCGGTGCCGGTCGAAGAGCAGGTGGTGTCGATTTTTGCGGGTACGCGCGGCTATCTCGACAAGTTGCCGGTCAACGCGGTTGGTGAGTACGAGCGACGCATGCTGTCTGAGCTGAAGGCCACCAAGCCCGAGCTGATCGAGGCCATCCGGACAGAGCGCGAGATCAAGAAGCCGACCGAGGACGGGCTGATCGCCTTCCTTGACGGCTTCACCAAGTCCTTCGCAGCCTGAGCCCCGCCGGGACGGGCGAGCCGAAGAGGGACGATAGATGGCCTCGTTGAAGGACCTGCGTGGGCGGATCAACAGCGTCAAGTCGACGCGCAAGATCACCCAGGCGATGAAGATGGTGGCCGCGGCCAAGCTGCGGCGTGCTCAGGCGCAGGCCGAGGCGGCGCGGCCCTATGCCGAGCGGATGGAGACGATCCTCGCTTCCCTCGGCCGAACTGTGGCTGGTTCTCCCACTGCGCCACGCATGCTGGTGGGTACTGGCGCTGAACGGGTCCATCTGCTGGTCGTTGTAACCGCGGATCGCGGCCTGGCCGGCGCTTTTAACACGAATGTCGGCCGTCTTGCCCGGGCGCGCATCCGCGCCCTCGAAGAGGCTGGCAAGGTGGTCAAGGTGCTGACGGTCGGGCGCAAGGGCGCCTCTTTCCTGCGGCGCGATTACGCTAGCCGGATCGTTGGCGAAATCACCTTCATGGGAAAGAAGCGGATCGAGTTCTCGGACGCCGAGGCGGTGGCGAAGCGCGTTAACACCATGCTGGAGAACGGTGAATTCGACGTCTGTTCGGTGGTCTATAATCGCTTCCAGAGCGTGATCAGCCAGATCCCGACCGACCAGCGGCTTATCCCAGCGCCCATGCCGGAAGCGGCCGCCGCTGCCCCTGGCGCGGAGGCGCAGTACGAATACGAGCCGGACGAGGAAGGCATTCTCGCCACACTCTTGCCCCGTAACTTGGCCATCCAGATGTACCGCGCGCTGCTGGAAAGCACCGCCGGTTTTTATGGCAGCCAGATGACGGCAATGGATAACGCCACGCGCAACGCGGGCGATATGATCAACAAGTTGACCCTGAACTACAACCGCACCCGCCAGGCCAACATCACCCGAGAGCTGATCGAAATCATCTCCGGTGCCGAGGCTGTCTGAGGAGCTATAGTCGATGAAGAACAATGTCGGGCAGATCGCCCAGGTTCTCGGCGCTGTCGTGGACGTGCAGTTCCCGGGCGAACTGCCGAACATGTTGAATGCGCTGACCACCAAGAACGGCGACAACACGCTGGTTCTCGAAGTCGCCCAACATTTGGGCGAGCGCACCGTGCGCTGTATCGCCATGGACATGACCGACGGCCTGGTGCGCGGCCAGGAAGTGGTCGACACCGGCGCTGGCATCTCGGTGCCAGTGGGCGTCGGTACGCTCGGCCGCATCCTCAACGTGATCGGCGATCCGATCGACGAGCGCGGTCCGGTTCCACACGACAAAACTTACACCATCCACCGCAGCGCGCCGACCTTCGACGAGCAGTCGACCAGTGCTGAGATTCTGGTCACGGGCATCAAGGTGGTGGATTTGCTGGCCCCCTACCTGAAAGGCGGCAAGATCGGGCTGTTCGGCGGCGCCGGCGTGGGCAAGACGGTGACCATCCAGGAACTGATCAACAACATCGCGAAGGCGCATGGCGGCGTGTCCGTCTTCGCCGGTGTCGGCGAGCGGACGCGCGAGGGCAACGATCTCTACCACGAGATGGTCGATGCTGGAGTCATCAAGCTCGGTGACAACACCACCGAAGGCTCTAAGGTAGCGCTGGTCTATGGTCAGATGAATGAACCGCCGGGCGCCCGCGCCCGTGTCGCGCTCTCCGGCCTCTCGATTGCAGAATATTTCCGTGATGAGCAGGGTCAGGACGTTCTGTTCTTCATCGACAACATCTTCCGCTTCACGCAGGCGGGCGCTGAGGTCTCGGCGCTGCTTGGTCGTATTCCCTCAGCGGTCGGGTATCAGCCGACCCTGGCGACCGACATGGGCGCATTGCAGGAACGCATTACCTCGACGAAGAAAGGCTCGATCACCTCGGTGCAGGCGATCT
The DNA here is from genome assembly GCA_903896535.1 of uncultured Paracraurococcus sp. Taxonomy (GTDB): domain Bacteria; phylum Pseudomonadota; class Alphaproteobacteria; order Acetobacterales; family Acetobacteraceae; genus CAITYE01. The sequence goes on along the minus strand of CAITYE010000150.1, from coordinate 1,104 downwards.
ACGTGCCGGCTGACGATCTGACCGACCCGGCACCGGCCACTTCCTTCGCCCACCTCGATGCGACGACCGTGCTCAACCGCTCGATCGCCGAACTCGGCATCTTCCCGGCGGTGGATCCGCTGGACAGCACCAGCCGTGGGCTCGACCCGCGGATCGTTGGTGAGGAGCACTACCGGGTCGCCCGTGAGGTGCAGCGCATCTTGCAGACCTACAAGTCGCTGCAGGATATCATTGCCATCCTTGGCATGGACGAACTTTCGGAAGAGGACAAGATGATCGTGGCGCGCGCGCGCAAGATCCAACGCTTCCTCAGCCAACCCTTCCATGTTGCCGAGGTCTTCACAGGTTCGCCCGGGGTCTTCGTCAAGCTCGAGGACACGATCCGCAGCTTCGCCGGAATCGTCTCTGGCGAATATGATCATCTGCCAGAAGCCGCTTTTTATATGGTTGGAACGATCGATGAGGCTGTGAAGAAGGGCGAGAGCTTGAAGGCGGCCGCCTAAACAGCGGGTCCAAGGAAGGCAGGGAAACCGCGATGGCCACTTTTCTTCTCGAACTCGTATCGCCCGAGCGCCTCTTACTCTCTCGTCAGGTCGAGATGGCTACGATCCCGGCTGCCGAGGGCGAAATGGGCGTCCTGCCGGGCCATTCGCCGATGGTCGTCACACTCCGCGGCGGCGTGATCAGCGTGCGCGAGAATGGCCAGGAAATGGACAAGCTTTTTATTGGTGGCGGCTTCGCTGAAGTCTCACCGGGACGCGTTACGGTCCTGGCGGATGAGGCGACCCCGCTCGCTGAACTTTCTCGAGCGACGGCTGAAAAGCGCATTAAGGACGCTGAGGCCGCAATAGCAGAAATCTCCGCCGATGATACGGAAACGAAGCGAGATGCCGCACTGGCCCGCTTGCTATCAGCACGTGCCATGCTGGCAGCAGCGCAAGCAGCCTAATACAACGTCCTCATCAAGAGACTGAAGGGATGGTGCAGGGGCAGCACCTCTGCGAAAATCCGGGCTCAGGAGCGCCGTGCCGCTTGCAACCACCGTCTTGCGACAGAAAATCTTCTAAATCCGTTGATCGTACCGGCCCTTCGTATTGAGGGTCG
>CAITYE010000149.1 GCA_903896535.1 uncultured Paracraurococcus sp. | reverse complement strand
TAGCCTACCGCCATGCCGCCCCGCCGCCGCCAATTGCTCGCCGCGCCGCTCCTCGTCGGGCCAGGGCGCCCCGGGGTCGATCACATCGTCATCGGTGCCGGCTCGGCCGGCTGCGTGGTGGCGCGACGACTGGCCGAGGCCGGGCGCCGCGTCCTGCTGCTGGAAGCGGGCGGCCCGTCCAGCCTGCCGGCCATCGCCAACCCGCCGGCCTGGCCGGGGCTGCAGGGCAGCGCGGTCGATTGGCGCTATGTCACCACGCCGCAGGCCGGGCTGGATGGGCGCGTCATTGCCTGCCCGCGCGGCAAGGTCCTCGGCGGCTCCGGCGCCATCAACGCCATGGCCTTCCAGCGCGGCGACCCCGCCGGCTACGCCGCTTGGCCGCCCGGCTGGCGGGCGCCCGACCTGCTGCCCTATTTCCGCCGGGCCGAGGCGTTTTCCGGCGGCGCCAGCCCGCTGCGCGGCGGCGCGGGTCCGCTGGCCGTGCTGTCCCTGGCCGATGTCGCGGACCGCACGCCGCTGGCCGCGGCCTTCCTCGAAGCCTGCACCGAGCGCGGCTTTCCCCGCAGCGCCGATCTCGGCGGTGCCGCGCCGACCGGCGCCGGCTGGAACCAGCTTTCCATCCGCGCCGGCCGGCGCGAGGATGCGGCGACCGCCTATCTCCGCCCGCCCCTGCCGCCTGGCCTGACGCTGCGGCTGGGGGCCCAGGTGCGCGGCTTGCTGATCGAAGGCGGGCAATGCGTCGGCGTGCGGCTGGCGGAGGGCGAGGTGCGGGCCGAGGCGGAGGTGGTGCTGGCCGCCGGCGCGATCGATTCCCCCCGGCTGCTGATGCTGTCCGGCATCGGGCCGGGGGCGGCGCTGCGGGCTTTGGGGATTCCGGTGGCGCAGGACCTGCCCGGGGTGGGGCAGAACCTGATCGACCATCTGCTGGTCCCCGGCGTGGCCTATGCCGCGCGGCAGCCGGTGCCGCCTTCGGCGTACAATCATTGCGACGCGCTACTGGTCGCCCCCGCCCCGGGCGGGCCGCGGCTGCTGGTCCTGTGCCTCAGCCTGCCCTTCGTGGCGCCGGAATTCGGGCCGTTGCCGGCGCCGGCCTATACGCTGGTGCCGGCCGATATCGCGCCGGCCAGCCGGGGCGAGGTGCGGCTGGCCAGCGCCGACCCGCTGGCCCCGGCGGTGATCGACCCCGGCTATCTGACCGCGCCCGAGGATCTGGACACCCTGATCGACGGGCTGGAGCTGGCCCGCGCCCTGGGCGAGACCGCCGCCCTGGCGCCCTGGCGCGCGGCCGAGCTGCGGCCAGGCCCGGCGGTCACCAGCCGCGCGGCGCTGGGCGCCTTCATCCGCCGCGCCGCCAATTCCTTCCACCACCCGGTCGGCACCTGCGCCATGGGCACGGTGGTGGACCCGGCGCTGCGGGTGCAGGGCATTGCCGGGCTGCGGGTGGTCGATGCCAGCGTCATGCCCGGCATCCCGCGCAGCTTCATCCACGCCGCGACCATCGCGGTGGCGGAAAAGGCGGCGGACCTGGTGCTTGGGGCTTAGAGCGCGATGCGTTGAGGCGGAATCGCCGAAGGCGCTGAATCGCGCGATCCAACACATGCTAGAGCGGGCTGCGTGAACGTATGTGAACGCAGCATGCTCTAGAGCGCGATGCGTTGAGGCGGAATCGCCGATAACGCTGAATCGCGCGATCCAACACATGCTAGAGCGCGATGCGTTGAGGCGGAATCGCCGATAACGCTGAATCGCGCGATCCAACACATGCTAGAGCGGGCTGCG
>CAITYE010000148.1 GCA_903896535.1 uncultured Paracraurococcus sp. | reverse complement strand
TTGGCCCCGCCGGCCGTGCTGCTCTCTGGCGGCGAGGCCACGGTGACGATCAAGGGGCCGGCCGGGGAGGGCGGCCGGGGGACCGAATGCCTTTTGGCGTTGGCTCTGGCACTTGGAGGTCGGCCGGGCATCTGGGCGCTGTGCGGCGATACCGACGGCATCGATGGACGGAGCGAGGCCGCAGGCGCCATTGCCACGCCAACGACCCTTGCCCGTGCCCTCGCGCTGGGGCGCGATCCAGTTGCTGCGCTGGCCGGCCACGACAGCACCGGCCTGTTCCGGGCGCTGGGCGACTTGGTGGTAACCGGGCCAACGCTGACGAACGTCAACGATGCCCGGGTGGTACTGATTGCTTAACAACGCAGGTTCAGATACCCGCGCGGCTCGAAGCCCCTGCCCAGACGCCGCGCCTTTCGGCCCGCGCCGCGGCTTCCAACGACGACAGCGCGACGGGCGCGCCGCGCTCCGCATAAGCCCATCCCGCGGCCACGAGCGAGGCGGCGAGTTCGATCCCTCCGGCGGAGCAGAGGGCGACTGCCCGCCCCATGCGATCCGTCGCGCTGACCTGGCATTCGAGGTCGCGCTCTGCCACCAGGCGCGCAAGTGCGGCGCTGGCCGCGGCGGCGCAGTCCTGCGTCGCTCCGGCACTATCGCGACATTGCCCTTGCCCGCGCTCCGGCACGCCGAGGCCCAGCAAGCGGACCACATGATCGCCGAGTTTCAGGGTACCTGCGTCGATTACCAGCGCGTCGCCCGCTGCAGCCCGCAAGGTGGCCGGGACGGGGGCCGAGCCGAAGAGGTTCCGCGGCAAAGCAGTGACCAGCCCGATGGCCAACACCAGCGCCGCCGCCCCCAAGCCAAAGGGCGCGAGGCGTGAAGATAGCGACGGACGGAAGATGCGGCGCACACGCATAATTGAATGGGTAACGCGGTGACGGCTTCTAGAGCAAGCAGAATGCTGCTCACTGACATAGAAATTTCACCGCGACGCGCGTCAAGTGAGGAAATTTTATACTTTCTAGATGACTGCACGCCTAGTTTTCTACCCAAAACGGCTCGGCGTCGAGTAACGCCTCCCAGCTTTTCAGCCCTTCGCCTCTTGCGCCCTTGCCGCGAGCGACGGCGAAGCCCTCCACTGCGCCAATCGCCCAGGCCGGGACCCGTCCGGCGAGCGAGGCCACCAAGGCCCGGGCCACCGCGGTGTCGTTGGCAATGCCGAAATCTTCCTGAACTGCCGCCAGCCGGCGCAGGAAGCGACGCGTCGGTTTGCCTGACCAAAGCGGTGCAAACAGTTCCGCCGCATAACGTAGCCGCTTTGCCTCCAGTCGCAATTCGTGCAGGGCTTCGGCGGAATGTTCCTCGATCGCCGCGTCGTCCCCGCATAGTTTTCGCCACCGCTTACCCAGCAGTGATGCAGCAAAGTCCTGCAGCGGCTCAGCCAATCGTCCAGCACGTTCGGCTGGCTCCACCCCAGCCGGTGCTTCCCGCCAGGGGGTCGTATGCAGCAGACCGATGCCATCGATGATCAACTGCCGGAAGGCGGCGCTGTGGAGGCCACGGCCCAGCGCCTCATAGGCGAGTGCGCGCTGCTGCCCGGCGCTGCCGAGCAGGGCGGCCAGCCGCTTATCCGGTCCGCGGGGCCCCGGCATCGCCGCCGCCACGGCCGCCCCGAGACCGCCCAGAAAGACATCCCAGTCGCGGGCTGGGCCGAGCAGGTCGGCGAGGGAATTCAGGCCGGCATCGAAGGCGCGGAGTTCAGGACAACCGGCGGCGCCGCGGAAAGTCTTGAGGATCGAGCGAAGCCGGCGGAGCGCTACACGGGTTTGATGGACTCCCTCCGGCCCGATGCCCAACCGGCATGCCGGCGCATAGTGCAGCATCACTTCGAGGAGATGGCCAATCGCCCCGCACAGCGCGGCTTCCACTGTGGCCATACTGGCCAGATCGGGGGGGCCCTTGCGGCGGGGGCGTGGGGCCTCGCCGCGCGCGAGGGCCCGACCGGCCTCAGCCAGCATGGCGTCTGGCGGCAGCAGCGGCAAATCGGCCGCGAGCCGGCGGGCCAGGCCCAAAACCGGGACGACCGGCCCTTGCAGCTCCAGCCGCGCGACCAGCCGCTCATCGGCGACGGCGCGCAGCTTGCCGACGCGGAGCACGGCGGCGACCCCATCGGCTAAGGGAATGGTGGTGCGCCTGCCGCTAAAGGCGGCGATGGGGACCAAGGGGCTCGCGGTCTCCGCCCGATCCCCCGCGAGCAGCAAGGGTGGCGAGGCGGGCGCCCAGAAAGCACCGGCCGGCGGCAGTGAGCACCAGAGCTTGGGCGGTCCCCGGCGCGGCCGTTCCAGGGCCGTGCCGCGCGCCGCCAGGGCGCCATCGGCCGTATCCAGCCAGATCAGCTCCTCGGCTTGGCTGCGGCTGCGACCGGCCCGGGCATGGGCGATTGCCGGATGCCGGCTCACTCGTCCGCCAGAGTCCGGATCGAGTGCGAACTCAAGTGTGATCGATGCCGCCCCGGGATCGCCTTGCGGCTCGGTCGGTGTTTCGCCTTCTTGCGGCGCGGGATCGGGGTTACTCAGGTGGGCTGCTCCGTCAATTCGGCCGGCAAGAGGTCGCCAGGTACAACAAAACGTACCAGACGCCCGGTTCCCGAGCCTAGGAGTTGCCAGGGCGTGGCAACCAGGAATTCCGCGAGGGCGCCAGTCGGGTAGCCTTCGGCCAGACGGCGCAGCATGGGCGCATCCTTGGCCGATGCGTTGGGGTCGGCCAGGCCCATCGCCAAACCGTGCAGCCCGGGATTGTGGCCCACCAGCATGACGCTCCGCGCCGTCTCCGGTACTCGCCGGATGACATCGAGCATTTGCTGCCAGGATGCCAGGTAGAGAGCATCAAGCGGCTCCACCAGTGCGCCCTGTTCGAAGGGCGCGAAGGCTTCCAGCGTTTGCAGTGTGCGGCGTGCGGAGGAGACGAGCACCACATCCGGCACAATGCCGAAATCGCGCATGGCCAGGGCCATGGCGGCAGCCGCCTTTCGGCCGCGCGCGTTCAGCGGGCGAGCGTGGTCGGAAAGGGCAGGGTCGTCCCAGGCGGACTTCGCATGCCGCAGCAGCAAGAGCTGACGCATCATGGCCCATTCTGCCACGGCCTCACGGGGTTGTCGTGCCCCGACCATCGCCCCAGGTAGCGGGAGCGATGACGGGAAAGTGACACATCAATGCTGCGGCGGAGATCCCTCTGTCTGGCCCTATCCGGCCTGCTGGCCAACCGGACCGCGCGGGCGGGAACACGCCAATTCCGCTTTCGTATTCTGCGGGATGGGCGCCCGATCGGCACCCATTATACGGTAGTCGAGCAGGCCGGTGCGGCCCTGACCGCGCGGATCGAGGTCGATATCGCGGTCACGCTCGCCGGCCTGCGGGTCTTTCGTTTCACCCAGCGATTTCAAGAAACCTGGCGGGATGGCAGGCTGCTGGCGGCCGCGACGCAGCGCGATCGTAACGGCAGCACCAGCGAGATGCAGGCCCGGGCGGAAGCCGGCGCCATCGCGGTGCATGGGTCGGCAGGCACCTTCCGGCTACCAGCCGAGGCGGCACCCTTGTCCTGGTGGGACCCTGACCGGTTCGGCCGGCCGCTTTTCGCGACCGATACCGGACAACCGCTGACCAGTTTGATCATCGCGCCGGCACGCTTGCCTGATGGTGGCCGGTTGATCCGGGTCTCCGGCGATGGCGAGACCGAAAGCCGCTATGCCGCCGACGGCGCCTGGCTTGGCTGGCAGAGCCGTGCCGAGGATGGCAGCACCATCGTCTACGTCCCAAGCTGAGGCTTGCTGGCCACGGAAAAGCGGTTATCTGCTGAGGATGGCAGGCACGCTCAGGCTGGTCCTCGGGGATCAGGTCACGCCCACTCTTTCGGCCCTGCACGGGCTCGACCCAGCGCGGGATGTGGTGCTGCTGGCCGAGGTCATGGGCGAATGCACCTATGTCCCGCACCACCGCCAGAAGATAGCGCTGGTGTTCTCCGCCATGCGGCATTTCGCCGCCGCCCTTGCATCACGCGGGGTGCGTGTCGACTACGTTTCGCTCGATGACCCGAGCAATACCGGCAGCCTTGCAGGAGAGGTCGCGCGTGCCGTCGCGCGGCATCGGCCGTTGCGCGTGGTTGCAACGCATCCGGGTGAATGGCGGGTGCGCTGCGATTTGCTGGCCGCCGGGGTCGAGCTGCTGGCCGATGATCGCTTTCTCTGCGACCTCGATTGGTTTCGTCGCTGGGCTGCCGGGCGCAAGCAGTTACGGATGGAGTTCTTCTACCGTGAAATGCGTCGGGCGACCGGCTTGCTGATGGCGGGCAAAGCGCCGGCGGGCGGTGAATGGAATTTCGACGCCGCAAACCGCAAGCGCCTGCCATCCGGCGTGACCCCACCATCACCGCGGCGGTACCCGCCCGATGCCATAACGCAGGAGGTCCTGGCGCTGGTCGCCACGCATTTCCCGGATGGGTTCGGCAGCTTGGATGGCTTCGCCTGGCCGGTAACGCCGGAACAGGCCGAGATGGCGCTCGCCGACTTCATCGCGCATCGGCTCCCCAGCTTCGGCGATTACCAGGATGCGATGGCGTCGGGCCAGCCCTTCCTGTTCCACAGCCTGCTCTCGACCAGCCTTAATCTCGGTCTGCTCTCGCCCGCCGTCTGTTGCGCCGCAGCCGAACAAGCTTGGCGGGAGGGCCGGGCGCCGCTCAATGCCGTTGAGGGGTTCATCCGTCAGATCCTCGGCTGGCGCGAATATGTCCGCGGTCTCTATTGGCTGCGCATGCCCGATTACGCCGCGACCAATGCGCTCGGCGCGACGCGGCCGCTGCCGGCCTTCTACTGGAGCGGCGAGACCCCAATGGCCTGCTTGGCCTCGGCGATTAGCCAAACCCGCGACCACGCCTATGCGCACCATATTCAACGGCTGATGGTGACGGGCAATTTCGCGCTCCTCGCCGGGCTTGATCCGGTAGCTGTGAATGCCTGGTACCTTGCAGTCTATGCCGATGCCTTTGAGTGGGTCGAACTGCCCAATACCCATGGCATGGCGCTGTTTGCCGATGGCGGGGTGATGGCGAGCAAACCCTATGCGGCCTCCGGCGCCTACATCAACCGCATGAGCGATCATTGCCGTGACTGCGCCTATGATGTGCGGGAAAGCGTCGGGCCAAGTGCTTGTCCGTTCAACGCGCTCTATTGGGATTTCATCGCTCGGCATGCCGCACGCTTCAGGGACAATCCGCGGATGGCGATGCCGCTCCGCAACCTGGACCGGATGGACCCGGCGCGACTTTCGGCGTTGCGGGCGCAGGCTGCGGCCTTTCTCGATTCTCCAGCAGTCGCGGCGGGTTCCCCCTGAGGCGGCCCCATGGCAGCCTGCCGGCTGTCGCGAGGGAGGCCACCGATGAGCACCGAAATCGAATGGATGAAGCTAACCGCCGAGGAGTTACGCGGCCGCGCCACGGATAATGCCCTGGTGATCGTTCCCATCGCCTCGCTTGAGCAACACGGCCCGCATCTGGCGACCGGGGTTGATATTGTGCTCGGCAGCAACGTCGCGCTGGAGACCGCGCGTCGTCTCGCAGCCCAAGGTGAGGCCGTCGTGGTCACCCCCTGCGTCTGGACTGGCCTGGCGGAACACCACATGGCCTTCGGCGGTACGGTGACCCTGGATTACGCCGCTTTTGCCGGCGTGCTGCGCGGGATCGTGCGCTCGGCGGCGCGGCACGGCTTCAAGCGGGTGATGTTGCTGAATGGCCATGGCGGGAATGCCGAGGCGGTCGGCGTCGCCGCCACGGAATTCTCGGTCGAGTTCGGTATTCGCGTTGCCGGGGGCACGTATTGGCATGTGGTGCCAGAGGTCATCGGGCCGCTGCTGGAACGCCAATCGGGCCTGATGCATGCCTGCGAGGCGGAGACCTCGCTCATGATGCACCTGTCCCCGTCCAGCGTCCGCACCGAACGTCTGGCCGAGGCGTATGGCCCGGGCTCCACGCGCGTGGAAGGTCAGCCGCCCGGACTGCTGATGCGGCGCTCCTTCCAGGCTCTCTCGCCGAGTGGCGTATTCGGTGATGCCCGCCTCGCCACGGCTGCCAAGGGCGAGAAGCTGCTCGCGGCGATCGCCGATAAGTTGGCCGAGACGCTCGCCAATACCAAACTCTGGGCTTGAACATCGGGCACCCGAGCCTGATGCAGGAGGCGCCCCATGGCTGAAGACCCGCCGCTTGTCACCGGCCATGCTGCCTGGATGGCGCGGGCCATCCCACCGTCTGGCTATCGGCTGGCGCGCGAGGAAGGCAGGCTTGATCCCGCCGAGTTCATCGCCGTGGTGCGGGCCTCAGGGCTCGGCCGCCCGGTTGATGATCCGGCGCGGATGGCGGCCATGCTGGCTGGCGCAAACCTTGTGGTCACCGCGCGCGACGGGGCGGGCCAGCTGCATGGCGTGGCCCGCTCGCTCACCGATTTCGCCTATGGCTGCTACCTCTCCGACCTTTGCGTGGTGCCGCAGGCGGAAGGGCTTGGCCTCGGCCGGGCGCTGATCGCGGAGACCAAGCGGATCATCGGCCCGGGCAGCATGCTCCTCCTCCTCTCCGCGCCGAAGCCGATGAGCTGGTATCCAAAACTCGGGATGGAGCGGGTGGATAATGGATTCCTGATCCGCCGCGACGGCTGATCAGAAGAGCAGGTCGATCCAGGAAAGATGGCCGCCCTTGCCGGCGCCGGTATCGAGGAAGACCGCCTCACCCCCCGCTGCGCCACGCTGGAGATAGGGTCGGCCATCGGTCGAGCGTCGGTCATGCCCGCAATAGACCGTCAAGCCTGCGGGGATGCGATCCACCCAATGGTGCAGCCGCTCCGGAAAGCCATCCGTCTGCAGCCGCCCCGTCACTTCGCCGAATAGCGCGCGGCCGAGCAGGGGATCGGGTTTCGTGGCACCCGCTTCGGGGGGCGATGGCCGTTCCAGCATGCGGGGATGAAAGCTCGCATGGACGAAGAACCAGCGACGCAGTCTCAGCCAGGCAGGCGCCGCGGCGATTTCGACGATTGCCCGACCGGCCAGCGCTGTGCCGTCGCTGGCGCCAGAGAGTTGCGTCAGCGTCCGACCCAGGCCTTCTTCCTGCACAGTGACCTGTTGGCCAAGCAGCGCCCGCCGCAGCTTGTGGTCGTGATTGCCCAGCAGGAAGCGGCCGTTACCAGCATCACGCAACGCAAAGATCTGACGCAATACGCCGGGGCTGTCCGGGCCATGATCGGTCAGGTCCCCAAGTTGCAGCAGGAATAGCCTTGCTGCTGCCGCACCCGCTGCCGCGTGCGTGAAGGCCGCGGCTTCGCCATGCACATCGCCCACGACGCGTAGTCCGAGAAACCCCCGGGCCTTGAGATCGGCCAGGGCCGCCTCGCTCACGCCGGCGTGCCAAGAGTGGCGAAGGCGGCCAGGGCGCGGGCGCGGCCTTCTGCAAGATCGACGATCGGACGCGGATAATCGAGGCCGAGCCGCAGGCCGGCGGCGTCGAGCACCGCCGCGGGCGCCTCCCAAGGCCGGTGCAGCCATTTCGCCGGCAGCCGCGCGAGTTCCGGCACATAGCGCCTGACGTAATCGCCCGCCGGGTCGAATTTCTCGCCCTGCAGCACCGGGTTGAAGATCCGGAAATAGGGTGCCGCATCGCTGCCGCATCCGGCCACCCATTGCCAGGATGCGCTATTGGCCGCGAGGTCGGCATCGACCAGCGTGTCCCAGAACCAGGCGGCGCCGTCCTGCCAGGGCTGCAGCAGATGCTTCACGAGCAGGCTCGCCGCGATCATGCGCACGCGGTTATGCATCCAGCCGGTCTGCCAAAGCTCGCGTAGTCCGGCATCGACAATCGGCAGGCCGGTGCGGCCGCGCTGCCAGGCCCGGAGCAATGCCGGCTTGGGCGCCCAGGGGAACTCGGCGAAACGGGGGCGGAGCGGCGCATCTGGCAGGCTCGGGTGGTGCCAGAGCAGGTGGTAGGAGAACTCCCGCCATAGGAGTTCCGAGAGGAAGGGCCAGGCGCGGCTCTGCGGACCCAGCACGCCTGGTTGTGGCAACGCCGCCCGCACCGCGTGCCAGAGCGAACGCGGTGACATCTCCCCCCAATGGAGATGCGGCGAGAGGCCCGAGGTACCGGCAACGCCTGGTGTATTCCGCGCCGCGCCATAGGCCGCGATCGGCCCGGCGAGGAAACCCGTGAGGCGCGCCGCCGCACCTGCCTCGCCCGGCTGCCAATGGGCGGCAAAGCCGGCCGCCCAATCGCGTCTCGGCAGGAGGTCGAGCGTGGCGAGAGCGAGCCCGTCCGGCGGCTGCGGCAAGCCAGCGAGCACCGTCGGCGTTGGCAGGGGGGATGGCGGGTCGCCCGTTGCGGCCAAGGCCCGCGCAAACGGCGTATAAACCGCATAGGGCTTGCCGCTGCCGGCGGCGAAGCGGGCGGGTTCCATCAACACCGCGCTGGTCGCCAAACGCAACTGCCGACCATCGGCTGCGAGCGCTTCGGCGATCCGCCGATCCCGCTCCCGCGCCCAGGGCTCGTAGAGCCGGCTGGCGAAGACCTCCTTGGCGCCGATCGCCTGGGCCAGGCCGGGGATCAGGATTTCCGCGCGACCGCGTAGCAGGAACAGGGGGGCGCCGCGCGCGGCGAGTGCAGCCCCTAATGCGGCCAGCGAATGATGCAGCCACCAGCGTGCTGCACCCCCCGGTGCCCAGCCACCCGCCGCCTGGTCATCGAGGACGAAGACCGGCAGCAGGGGCCCGGCGGCGGCGGCCATCAGGGCAGGGTTGTCCGCAAGACGGAGATCCTGGCGGAACCAGAGCAGGCTTGGTGCGGTCATCGGATGGATGTAGGGCGCATACGGCGCGCCGTCAGCGGTCGGCTGAACAGCCGCTCCTGGCCCAACAGGAAGGCGCGGCCGCCGCGGGGAAACAGGCCAGCGATGGCCGGCTCTTCGACCGCCAGCCCGCCGGTATAGGCGCCGAAGGCCGGCAGGATCACGCGCTGGCCATCGGCAACGAAGCAGGGGCGGGTGATCGGGCCGGCCCGCGTCGGCATCGCGGCCTTGGGGTGGAAATGGCCAGAGACTTCGCCAGGGGGAATGCGCCCTGGTCGCGCCTGATGCCGGAACAGGATGGGACCCGCGCACCATTCTTCCAGTGCCGTGCCCGGCAGTCCGGTCGGTGGCAGCGGATCATGGTTGCCGAGCACCCAGATCGTCTCGATGCCATCGAGCAGCCGGGTCAGGGTCGCGGCCTCGGCGGCCGGCAATCGGGCGGCGGCGCCACGGTCGTGGAAACTATCGCCGAGGGCGACAAGGCGTGCCGGTCGCCAGCGACGCAGCGCCAGGGCAAGCCGCGCCAGGGTCTCGCGCGTATCGTAGGGCGGCAGGAAGCGGCCGCCAGCGGCGAAGGCGGAGCCTTTCTCGAGATGCAGATCGGCGACCACGAGAGTTCGCATCGCCGGCCAGGCGAGGAGCCCGGCAGCGTCGAGCAAGAGCCGCTCGCCGGCCAGATGCAGGGGGGCGGGGATCATGGTGTGGCGAGCGCGCGCGGCAGGCGGCGGCTGAAGCGCCCGGCCTGGCGGCCCGTTGGCCGGGATCGCTCGGGCTGGGTGCGCGGCCGCACCCCCTCGTTGAGCTCGGTGAGAAGGTCATTAAAGGTCTCGGCGCCGTCCGTTGCCTCGGCCACCAGGGCTTCGGCCTCGGCGAGCAGTGCATCCTCGGCCCCGCCCGCCACCCATTCGCGCCCCTCCTCGATCAGCGCCGGCACGGCGAGCGGCGATACCCGCTCGAGCGCGATGTGGCGGATGTGCCCTCGGGCGCGACGTAGCAGCATGCCGATGCGGGCGACATCGACCAGGCCATGCGCGGCTTCCTGGCGGGTTGCGCGCAGCAGAATATGGTCCGGTTCATGCCGCCGTAGCACGTCATAGATGAGGTCGGCGTTGATCGTCATCTGCCGGCCGTTCTTCGCGAGTCCCGGATGGTGCTTCTCGATCAGACCGGCGATGGTCGCAATATTGCGGAAGCTGCGGCGCAGCACGCTGCTTTCGGCCATCCACTCCTCCAGATCCTCGCCGAGGATATCCTCGGCAAAGAGCGGTCCAACCTCGCGCGGTTCGAAGGCCGACCAGCAGGCGAGCACATAGTCGGTGGCGAGGAAGCCAAGCGGGCCGTAGCCGGCGCGCGCCATCCGCCGGGTGACCAGCATGCCAAGGGTCTGGTGCGCGAGCCGGCCTTCAAAGCAATACGCCACCAGAAACCAGCGGCCACCGCGCGGGAAGGTTTCGATCAGCAGCCCGTCAGGCGGGGGGAGAAGGCTGCGATCCTGCTGGAGGTGCAGCCACTCGCGGACCGAGGCCGGGAGCAGGCGCCATTGTGCGGGATCGTGCAGAATTTCCCGGACCTGCGCCGCCAGCCAGGTGGTCAGCGGCATGCGGCTGCCGGCGTAGGCTGGTACCCGGGGTTGCCCCTCGCCGCCGCGCGTGACCAGAGCAGTCATGCCGTCGATCGCCTGGAAACTCAGCACTTGGCCAGCGAAGATGAAGGCATCGCCCGGCCGGAGCGTCGAGACGAACCACTCCTCCACTTCCCCGAGCAGTGGCCCACCGCGCAGCCGGACAGACAGCATCGGGGTTTCGACGATGGTGCCGAGGTTCATGCGCAATTGCCGGGCGATGCGCTGGTCGCGCACATGCAGCCGGCCATCAGCGTCCCGGAAAAGCTTGCGGAATCGTTCGTAGCTCCGCAGCGCGTAGCCGCCATCCTCGACGAAGCGCAGCACGTCGTCGAAATCCTGGCGCGTGAGCGCTGCATAGGGGGCGCTGCAACGCACCTCGTCATAAAGCTCGTCCGGATGGAAGGGCGCATGGCAGGCCATCGCCAGGACATGCTGTGCGAGGACGTCGAGACCGCCTGGACGCGGCGGGTCGCCGTCCAACTCGCCCCGGCCGATCGCGCGCAGCGCGGCCGCGCATTCGATCACCTCGAAGCGGTTGGCGGGGACCAGCACACCGAGGCTCGGCTCCTCCATCCGGTGATTGGCGCGACCGATGCGCTGCAGCAGGCGGGCGACACCCTTCGGGGCGCCGACCTGGATGACCTGATCGACCGCCCCCCAGTCGATGCCAAGGTCGAGCGAGGCGGTCGCCACTACGGCACGCAACCGCCCCTCGGCCATCGCCGCTTCCACCTTGCGGCGCTGTTCCACCGTCAGGCTGCCGTGATGTAGGCCGATCGGCAGATTTGCCTCGTTCAGTTTCCACAACGCCTGGAAGATCAGCTCCGCCTGAGCGCGGGTATTGACGAAGACAATGCTGACCGCCGCGGCGGTGATGCGGCGGTAGATCTCTGGCGCCGAGGCGAGGCCCATATGCCCGCCCCAAGGCAGCCGCCCGGCGGGTAGCTGCACTTCGACCGCCGGCGGCGCGCCGCCTTCCGCCACGATCAGCCGGACGGCTTCGGCCTGGGCATTCGGCGCGAGGAAGGCGCAAAGCGCTGCGGCATGGGCGACGGTCGCCGAAAGCCCGATCCGCCGCGCTGCCGGCGCAAGACGCCCCAGCCTGGCCAGGCCAAGCGCGAGCTGATCGCCGCGCTTGGTGCCAGCGAGCGCGTGCACTTCATCGATGATGATCGCGCCGAGGCCGCCGAACAGGTCCGTCGCCTCGGGTTGGGAGAGAAGTAAAATGAGGCTCTCAGGCGTCGTCAGCAGGATATGCGGCGGATCGGCCTTCTGCCGCTGGCGGCGATTGGCTGGTGTATCGCCGGTGCGGGTTTCGATGCGGATGGGCAACGCCATCTCAGTGACCGGGGCGGCGAGGTTGCGGGCGATATCGACGGCCAACGCCTTGAGCGGCGAGATATAGAGCGTGTGCAGCCCGTCCCGCGGCCGGGCGGCCAGATCGATCAGGCTTGGCAGGAAGCCGGCCAGGGTCTTTCCCCCACCGGTCGGGGCGAGAAGCAGCGCGCTCTGCCCGGCCTTGGCGGCGCCGAGCAAAGCAAGCTGATGCGGCCGAGGCGTCCAGCCCCGGGCAGCGAACCAGGCGGTAAAAGGTTCTGGCAATGTTCCCATCGCCCGGTGACTATGGGGGCGGGGCGCCGGGGCGTGAAGGGGCGCTGAGGGTCCCCTGGGGTCCCGCGTATGGCAGGAGGTGACGCTTGCTTGGCCCGCATCCCGAGACTTGGCTGAAGGTCACCCCGGCTGGCCTGTGGTGCGAGCCGGCCAATCTCTACATCGATCCGCTGCGTGCCGTGCCCCGGGCGGTGATCACCCATGGCCATGCCGATCATGCCAGGCCCGGCCATGACCAGGTTCTGGCCACCGCCGAGACCTTGGCGATCATGCGCCAGCGGCTCGGCGCTGCTGCCTTCGGTGCTCAGCAGGCGTTGGCGCCCGGGAAGCCCCTGCAACTGGGCGATGTGATGATTCGGCTGGTGCCGGCTGGCCATGTCCTGGGATCGGCGCAGGTGGTTCTCGAATGGCGTGGGGCACGGGTCGTCATCTCGGGCGACTATAAGCGCCAACCGGATCCGACCTGCGCCGGCTTCGAGCCGGTGCCATGTGATGTCTTCGTGACCGAGGCCACCTTCGCCCTGCCGGTCTTCCGCCATCCGCCGCCTGAGGCCGAGATTGCCAAGCTGTTGAAAAGCCTCACGCTATTTCCGGAGCGGACGCATGTGATCGGCTGTTATGCGCTCGGCAAGACGCAGCGCCTGCTCGCGCTGCTGCGGGCGGCGGGTTACGAAAAGCCCGTGCATCTGCACGGGGCGCTGATGCCCCTTACGGCGCTTTATGAAACGCTTGGTGTGGCCCTTGGCCCGGTGGCGCCCGCCCTTGTGGCCGATCGGGCCGCGCTCAGGGGAGCGATCGTCCTGGCGCCACCCTCGGCGATCGCCGATCGCTGGGCCCGACGCCTTGCCGACCCGGTCGTGGCATTGGCCAGCGGGTGGATGGGGGTCCGCCAGCGTGCCAAATCGCGTGGCGTGGAATTGCCCCTGGTGATCAGCGACCACGCCGACTGGGAGGCCCTGAATCGGACCATCGACGAGGTGGCCGCGCCTGAGGTTTGGGTGACGCATGGCCGCGAGGACGCGCTGGTGCATGCGTTGGCCCAGCGCGGCATCCGCGGTCGGGCCTTGTATCTGGTGGGCCGGGGCGAGGAGGAGGAGAACGAGACGGCCGCCGATGGGGTGGCTGGGGCGGCTAGTGGCGGCGGCGAAGACCCATGTCCATAACTGCCTTCGCGGGACTGCTTGAGCGGCTGGTCTTCACCCCGGCGCGGCAGTCGAAGCTTGCCCTCCTTGCTGATTGGTTTGCCAGCCAAGCCGATCCCGATCGTGGCATTGGCCTCGCGGCGCTGACCGGTACGCTGGACTTCCTTGCAGCCAAGCCCAGCCTGATCCGCGACCTTGTTGCGGCGCGCACTGATCCGGTGCTGTGGGCGCTTTCCTACGACTATGTGGGGGACCTGGCTGAGACGGTGGCGCTGATCTGGCCGGAGCGATCCGGGCCGCACCTCCCGCCGCCCAGCCTCCAGGAGATTGTCGCGCAACTGGAGGAGACACCGAAAGCCGGGCTGCCGGAGTTGATCGGTGCTTGGCTGGATGCGCTCGATCCCTCTGGCCGACTGGCGCTGATCAAACTGATCACTGGTGGCCTGCGGGTCGGGGTTTCCGGGCGCCTGGCGCGGGTTGCCCTGGCGGCCTGGTCGGGGCAGCCGGTCGAGGCGATTGAGGAGGTCTGGCACGGCGTCGCCCCACCCTATACGGCGCTGTTCGATTGGCTTGAGGGCCGGACACCGCGCCCCGACCCCGCGCTGGCGCCGATCTTCCGCCCGCTGATGCTCGCCCATCCGCTGGAGCCCGTGGATTTCGGTAACCTCGACCCGGCCGCCTGGCGGGCGGAGTGGAAATGGGACGGCATCCGGGTGCAACTGACCGCCGGGCCGGGTGGCCGACGGATCTGGAGCCGCAGTGGCGAGGATATCTCGGTGACTTTTCCAGAAATTATCGAAGCGATGGACTTCCATGGCGTGCTGGATGGGGAGTTGCTGATTATACGTGACGGCGCCGTCGCACCCTTCGCCGAGTTGCAGCAGCGGCTGAACCGTAAGCGGGTGAGTGCGGCGATGCTCGCTGGCTATCCCGCGGGCGTCCGTCTTTACGACCTCCTCTTTGACGGCGCCGAGGATTGCCGCCCACTCACTTTCGATGCGCGCCGTGCGCGGCTGGAAGGGTTTCTGGCGCGTGCCCAGCCAGCACGGATGGATCTGTCTGCGGCCGTCGCTTTCTCCGGCCTCGATGAGTTGGCCCGGCTGCGCGAGGGCGCACGTGCGGCAGCGATCGAGGGGTTGATGCTGAAGCGGGCTGACAGCCCCTATGTCGCAGGTCGGGTAAAGGGGCTGTGGTGGAAATGGAAGCGGGCGCCGCAGACCATCGATGTGGTGCTGCTCTATGCCCAGCGTGGGCACGGCAAGCGGTCCAGTTTCTATTCGGATTACACCTTCGGGCTTTGGCGGCCCAATGGTGAGGGCGGGGAGGAACTGGTGCCGGTTGGGAAAGCCTATTCCGGTTACACGGATGCGGAACTCGCCTGGCTCGACCGCTGGATCCGGGGGAATACGGTTGCGCGATTTGGTCCGGTGCGTGAGGTCGAGAAAGCTCTGGTTCTGGAAGTTGCTTTCGATGCTGCGCAGCGATCAAACCGCCATAAATCCGGCGTTGCCCTGCGCTTTCCACGGATCGCGCGGCTCAGGCCCGATAAGCCGGCGGCGGAGGCGGACCGTTTGGAGACGCTGCTTCGATGGATCACATAGACAGCCTGCGGCGCCGTCTCTCGGACACCGCAGCGCGCTGCTGCTGGTTCGTTAGCGCCTGGCTATTCCGGTAACGAAGCCTACCACGGCGCCGACAAAGCCACCGATACCAGCCCCCATTTCCTCATCGACAAAGACGCCGATGAAGCCACCGACGATGCCGAAAATAATAGCGCCAATGATGGCGCCGATGACGGACCCAGGCATCTGCGCTCCCCTCCGAGGTTCTATCGCATTGGTGCAGCAAGGCTGTTGCCGAGCGAGGTTGACGAGGTCGAGAAAGAACGACGCCGATTGAAATGGCGGATTGCGCAAGGCCCAAGGGCCTCAAGAGCGTTCATTCCACTCGGGCCCCCGCGAAGTCGACAATGCCCTTCCAGCGGACCAACTCGGTCGCCACGAAGGCGCCGAAGGCCGGACCGGCGAGGTCGAGCATGCGCCGGCTATCGGTGCGCGCCGCCCAGGCTGCCGCAGCGTCGCTGGCGAGAACTGTCGTGGTGGCTTCCATCAGCCGATTTGCCACCCGGGGCGGGACCCCGGCAGGCAGGAACAACCCTGACCAGACGTCGAGATAGGCATCCGGGAAGCCCGCCTCGGCGACGGTCGGTGTCTCAGGCAGCATGGCCATGCGCAGCTTGCCGGTCACCACCAGGGGACGGAGCTTGTCGTCCTTGATCAGTGGCACCGAGGTCACGGCGTAGTCAAAGATCAGGTCGAGCCGGCCGGCCACGACGTCCGCGAGCGCCGCCGGTGTGCCCCGATAGGGTACGTGCAGCATTTGCACCCCGGCCGCCTTCTCAAACAAGGCGCCGGCAAGATGCACGCCGCTGCCAATGCCGCCCGAGCCATAGGTGAGTTGCCCAGGACGGGCCTTCGCTGCCGCTGCGACATCGGCGAGGCTGCGATAGGGGCTGGCCATGCCCGTCACAGCGATATTGTTATCGGCAAACAGGGCGTGGATCGGCGTGAAGTCGCGCTGCGCGTCATAGCCAATGCTGCGATAGAGCGCGGGGTTTGAGGCATGCGTACCCATCGTGCCAATCAGCGCCGTATAGCCATCGGGAGGCGACTTCGCGACGGCCCCGGCGCCAATATTGCCGCCTGCGCCAGGGCGGTTTTCAACAACCATCGGCTGGCCGAGCAAGGCGCCTATGCGTTGGGCCATGAAGCGACCGTTGGCATCCGGCAGGCCACCGGGGACAAACGGCACGATCAGGGTAATGGGGCGCGCCGGCCATGCCTCGGCCCGCGCCAGGGCGGGCAGGGCAAGGCCGGCGAGCAATGTGCGGCGATGCACGGTGCTCAATCCGCCAGGACGAAGCCCTTATAGTCCTGCGCGACGACTTCCGCGCAGATTTCGCGATAGCGCACCATGCCGCCGGCATAGGGCATGAAGACCCTCGGCTTGCCTGGGACGTTCGCGCCGAGGTACCAGCTATGGCTTGCCTGTGGCAGCAGCGTCGCGTGCGCCGCCTCGTTCACATGCGCCACCCACTTGTCCATCTCGGCCTCGGTGGTCTCGATCCGCGAGAGCCCCTTCTCACGCATCATGCCGATACAGTCGGTGATCCACTCAACATGTTGCTCGATGCAGACCGGCATGTTGCAGAGCACTGAGGGCGATCCAGGCCCGGTGATGGTAAAAAGATTCGGGAATCCCGCGACTTGCAGGCCAAGGTAGTTGCGCGGCCCGGCGGCCCAGACGTCCTTGAGCGCCACGCCGTCGCGGCCCTTGATGTCGAGCGCGAGCAGCGGCCCGGTCATCGCGTCGAAACCGGTGGCGAAGACGATGATATCGAGCGGGATTTCCCGCTTGGCGGTTTTGATCCCGCTTGGCGTGACCCGCTCCAGCGGCTCCTCGCGCAGATAAACCACATCGACATTCGGGCGGTTGAAGGCCTCGAAATAGAAGGTATCGATTGGCGGCCGCTTGGCGGCATAGGGATGGTCGATATCGGAAAGGATGCGGGCCTTCTCCGGGTCCTGAACGATCGTGCGAATCTTGCGTTTGATAAAATCAGCCGCCTTGTCGTTGGCCGATTTGTTCACCAGCACGTCCTGGAAGGCGCCCCGGAATTGCAGCCCGCCATAGCCCCAGGCCTCCTCGAAGATCTGCTCGCGCTCAGCATCCGAGACGTCGAATACCTTGCGCTCCGAAATCCTGAACGGGTGGCCGTTCGGCGTGCTGCGCATCACCGCCGTCACCTCGTCCCGATTATCCTTCAGCCAGGACTGGAACTCAGCGGTAAGCGGGGCGTTATGGGCAGGCACGCTGTAATTGGCGGTGCGCTGGAAGACGGTGAGGTGTGCTGCCTGCTCGGCGATCACCGGTACCGCCTGAATGCCGGTGGAACCGGTGCCGATCTGGCCGACCCGCTTGCCGGAGAAATCCACCCCGTCATGCGGCCATTGACCGGTGTGGTACCATTCGCCCTTGAAGCTTTCCAGGCCTGGGATCTTCGGCACGTTCGCGGTCGAGAGACAGCCGACCGCGGTGATCAGGAAGCGGGCGATGAAGCGCTCGCCCGCCGCAGTTTCGACTTCCCAGCGATTGGCCCGCGCATCGTAATGCGCCCCGGTTACTTTGGTGTCGAACTGGATGTCGCGCTTCAAATCGAACTTGTCGGCGACATAGTTCATATAGCGCATGATCTCTGGCTGTTCAGGATAGCGCTCAGACCACTGCCATTCGGCCAGCAACTCCTTGGAGAACGTGTAGTTATAGGAGTGGCTCTCGCTATCGCAGCGCGCGCCCGGGTAGCGGTTCCAGTACCAGGTGCCGCCAACGCCACCGCCTTGTTCCAGCACCCGGGCCTGCAGCCCCAGCCGGTCGCGGAGGCACAGCAGCTGATACATGCCGGAGAAACCCGCGCCGATGATCACTGCGTCGAGTTCAGTCGCCATTCCCATTTTCCTTCTGGATCGCTTGGCTGGGATCATGCCGTGCCCAGCCCCGGTTGGGGAGGGGGTGTCCCCCTCCCGCAGGTCTCAGCAGACCGCGAGCGTCATGACTGCCTTGCAACCCTCGGGGAGCGGCGCGGCGTGCCAATGGCGGCCTCCATCAAGCGTGCCATAAACCTCCCCCCGCCGGGTCGCGCCATAGACCACCTCGGCCGCCCGGGCCGAAGGGGCGATGCCCATCATCGTGCCGTTCGGGGTCAGTTCGGGGTCAATCCGCTGCCAGGCGGCCCCTCCATCGCGCGAGCGCCACATCGAGCCGGTGGCACCGGAGGCGGCCTTCGAGAGCGTGGCGTAAAGCGTCGCTGGGTCGTGCGGGCAGGGGCGGATGTCGCGGCCATAAGTGATCGGGCTCTGGTCGCGCATCCGCAAATCCTGCCAATGCGCCCCGTGGTCATCAGACCGGAACAGTCCCATCCGCACGGCAACGAAGGGGGAGGTCGGCGCCGCCGGGCTGATCGCAATGGCATGCGCGTCGAGCATCCCCTCGGCCTCGTGCTTGGTCAGGATGGCGCTTTTCAATCTCGCCTCACGCTCCGCCCAGCCGATCAGATCGGCGGAACAATCCGCCCACGTTGCCCCGCCGTCGTTGGAGCGCATGACGCCGCGCACTTCCATGGCGGCGAAGATCTCTTCCGGGTTGGTCGGGTTGAAGGCAAAGCGCATGACACGGTTCACGAAGGCGCCCATTTCGGCAGCGTCCGGCAGGCGCGCCGTCGGCGCCTCGCGCCAACTGGCCCCGTCGTCTTCCGAGATGAACACGCCAAGCGGCGAAGTGCCGACATAGAGCTTGCGCGGGTTATTTGGGTGAACCGCGATCGCCCAGACCTGCAGGTCCCGGCGCGGGAAATCCAGCCGCCGCCAGCTGGCCCCAGCATCGGTGCTGACATAGGGGCCTTCCTGCGTGCCGACGAAGACCCGGTCCGGGTCATGCGGATCGACGCTGACGCAGGGCACATGGCATTCCTCGGGCAGCCCGCGGGTCACATGTTCCCAGGCGCCGCCGCCCACTGGCATGCGGAACACGCCGCCCAGCGTCCCCGGGGGTGAGGACATGTTCGCCCCGCCCGGCCAACGCACCACGCCCACCACCACATGCCCCTTGGCCATCATTTGTCTCCCTGGGAAACTTCGTATCGGACGATCCTATGGCGGCTTTTGGCCGGCCGGCAATCCGCCTATTCGGGCTTGAGCCCGGCAAGCTGCACGGCGCGTCGCGTGCGCTCCAGATCCGCGCGCAGGAAGTTGCCGAAGCCGGCCGGGGTCATCAGCGCCGGCGCGACCACCTCAGCGCCCACCGCCGACATGCGTTGGCCCAGAGCTGGCTCCGCCAGGCAGTCCGCTAAGATTGCGGCGAGCCTCGCCTGGACCGGTGCCGGCGTAGCAGCCGTGACCGACAGGCCGTTCCAGGTGAGGAAGACGGCCTCTCCCCAGCCCAGTTCGGCGACACAGGGTATGTCCGGCGCGATCGGGCTGCGATGCGCCCCTGTCTGCACAAGCAGCCGCGCCTTGCCATCCCGCGCCAATGCGAGGGCGGTGCCAAGCTGATCCATCACGCAGGTGATGGTGCCGGCCAGCAGATCTGGCAGCATTGTCCCCGTGCCGCGATAGGGCACATGCGAGATGCCTGCCGCTGCTGCCGCATCGAACAGCACCAGCGCCAGATGGTTCGAAGTGCCGATGCCCGCACTGCCGCAGGTCACGCTGCCCGGGGCGGCACGGGACCGGGTGAGCAGGTCCTCGATGCTGCGTGCCGGGTCATCGGCCCTGACCGCCAAGGTCAGGGGCAAGGTCAGGCATAGTCCGATCGGGGCGAGTTGCCGGAAAGGGTCGAAGCCGGGATTGGCCTGGGTCAGCACATTGCCGACCAGCGAGCCATTCGAGCCCATCAGCAGCGTCAGCCCATCGGGCCGGGCATGTGCGACTTCTGCTGCGCCGATGCTGCCGCCTGCGCCGGCCCGGTTCTCGACCACCACCGGCTGCCCAAGACGGGCCGCCATGGGCTGGGCCAGCAGCCGGGCAAAGCCGTCGATGTGCCCGCCGGGCGGGAAGGGGACGATCAGGCGTAGCGGCCGCTCCGGCCAGGCTTGGGCTTGGGCGCGATGGCACATGGGCCATAGCGCGGCGGCGCCGAGCAGGGCGCGGCGAGCAAGCGGCATAATGGTCTCCTCCCCAATCCGGCGATTATGCCAACAGGGGCGTCGTGCGATAAAGGTTCACCCGAAGCCCGCCATGCGGCACCGGCGGTCCCGGTGCCAGGAAGGGCAGGGCGGTGGCTGCCGCCAACCTCGGCTCGCTGGTGACAAGGCCGACCCGCCAACCGGCGAAACGGTCCCGCAGCACCCGACCAAGGGTTTGATAAAGCGGGCGCAGATCACTGTCTTCGGCCAGCCGTGTGCCATAGGGCGGGTTGATCATGACCAGACCCGGCGGCCCCGGCGGCGGTGCCGCGGCGCTGATCGGCAAGGTTTGAAAGGCTGTGAAACCGGACAGGCCGGCCCGTGCCGCATTGGCCGTGGCCATCGCCACGGCGCCGGCATCGCGATCGCTGCCGTAGCAGAGGATGCCGGTGCGTGGCACGCGCCGCACCCCGCGCATTGCCGCCCAAGCGGCCGGATCGAAACTGACCAGCCCTTCGAAGGCGAAGCTCCGTTCGCGCCCGGGATTGAGGCGCGCGACCTGGTCCGCCGCTTCCAGCACAAGGGTGCCGGCACCGCACATGGGATCCACCAGGGGCTCCTCACCCCGGTAGCCACATTGCTGAAGAAAAAGCGCCGCCATGGTCTCCCGTAACGGGGCTGGGCCGATTGCCTGCTTGAAGCCGCGCCGATGTAGGGGCTCGCCTGACGTATCGAGGCTGATGGTACAGATATTCTCGCTCATCCGGACCAGCACGCGAAGGCCGTCCGCCGCTTCCTGGCCCCCGGTCGCGGCATGGATCGCCCGCGTGACCCGTTCGGCGACCGCACCTGAGTGATAAAGGCGCGAGCTATGGCATTCCGCGACCACCCGGAATGGCGTCTCCGGTCGCAGGAGTTCGGCCCAGGGCAGGGCACGCGCTCGGTCATCCAAGGTTGCCAGATGGCTCGCTGGGAAGCGCCCCACCCGGACCAGCACGCGGCTGGCGCCGCGCAGCCAGAGATTGGCGCGCCAAACCTCTGGCCATCCGCCGCCGATCGTGACGCCGCCCGGCACGGCACGAGGCTGGCGGAAGCCCTTGCTCCTGGCTTCCTCGGCGAGGGCGGCTTCGAGGCCTGGAAAGGTGACCAGGAAGATTGCGTCTTTGGGGGATAGGGGCATTTGCAGGGGTGCCATACAGCCGCACCCCCGGATTCCCAATCCGCTCAGCTCTTGTCAGGCCAGCGCGCCTACACGTCAGCAGCTTGCGCAGCGCGGGGCTGGTCCCAGAGGTTGCTCACGGCTATAAACTTACGCGGGAGCAAGATTCGTCCCGGTAGGACTGCATTATGCCGTGGCTGCACATTCTGACCCTGATCCTGGAGCGCCGTCAGCGCGGCTGGCGGGCCTGGGCGGTGGCGGTGGCGTTCTTTGGGGGCAGTGCGTCGGCGCGTGTGCTGCTCGACCCATGGCTCGACGAATCTGCCTTTCTGGTCTTCTACCCTGCTGTCACCGCCGCAACGCTGATATGTGGCTGGCAGCGCGGGCTGGTCGTGGTCGGCTCCAGCATGATCTTCGCATGGGTCTATGTCTTTGAGCCTCGCGGCAGCTTCATCATCGAAAGTTGGAATACGCCCATCAGCCTGCTGAGTTTTGTTCTGGTCGGCGCCTTCCAGGTGGCGATGGTGGAAGCCCTGGCGCGCCTGGTGCTGCTGCTGCAACGGCGGCGGGCCGTGCAGACCGAGATATTCCGTGAGCTGCAACACCGGATCTCCGGCAATGGCTATGAGCAATATGCGGCCGACATCGTGAACACGCCCCTGTCCCTTGATTCGATCAAGCGCTGAACCTCGCGGCTGGCTGCGGACAAAGCTGAGGCACGCATGGGGCTGACCGAGATTGCGAGCCATCGTGGCGGCGCCCTGCTTTGGCCGGAAAATAGTGCGGACGCGTTCCGCCACGCCTTGGCCCTAGCAGCGGAACAGCTTGAACTCGACGTGCATCTCTCGGCTGATGGTGTGCCCTTCGTAATGCACGATGCCACGCTTGATCGCATGACCGATGCGCGCGGCCCGCTCAACGGCTTTACTGCCGAGGCGCTGCGGCGGCTGCGGGTGAAGGGAACCGGCGGCGAGCCGCCACCGAGCCTGGCGGAGGCCGCGGCGATGGTGCGCGAGGCCGGTCGTGTTCTCCGCCTGGAGTTGAAATCCGACGCCGCGGGCCGGCCCTATCCGGCCATCCTCCCTGCGTGTTGCGCGGTGCTGGATGCGCAGGCGATGCGCGAGCGAACGACGGTGATGGCGTTCGAGCCGCTGGTCTTGGCCCAGGCTTCGGCGGTCGGGGGCTGGCGGCGGCGGGTGCTGCTGCTGGAAGCACGGCCGTGGCGCGGCATGGGGACGCTCGGCGCCATTGCTTTGGCGCGCACCGTCGGGGCGGAAGAGCTTGGCCTGCCGATCGGCGAATGGGATGCGGCGGCCATCGCTGCGCTCCGGGCCGCCGGCTGCGGTGTGAGTGCTTGGGGATGCAACGATGCGGCCACAATCACCGCCGGCTACGCGCTTGGGCTGGATGCCATAGCCACCGATGATCCGCCATTGGCTATCCGCTTGCGCGGCGCCTGATGCCACTCAGCGCCAGCTCGGTATGCAAAGCCACCAAGGTCGCCTTCGAAAGCCGCCCGCCAGGGCGGTACCAGGTACAGACCCCCGTCAGCATGGCCAGCAGGGCGAAGGCCGTCACGGGCGGATCAGCGACCGTCAGCTCCCCAGCCTGATCGCCCGCTTCCAATAGCGCGGTCAGGCGCGCCTCATAGGCTTGGCGCAGGATGATGATGCGGCCGTAATTGGCGGCATCCAGGGCGCGCAGCTCGAAATTGGCGATATAGACCTCCTGGCGCTTTTCCAGGTGGTAGAGCACGTGATGCGCGGCGAAAGCGCGGAGCTGCGCGAGGGGGTCCGGTGGCGCAGCGGATAGCGCGGCCTCGGTGCTGGCCAGCAGGCTGTCCAGATGCTCGCGGATCAGGTCAAAGAGAAGGGCCTGCTTGGTCTCGATGTGGTTGTAGAGCGAGCCGGGCTGGATACCGACCTCGGCAGCCAGTTCGCGCAGATTCATTGCGGCGAAGCCATGCCGGGCGATGAGTTTCAAGCCGGCACGGCGGATTGCCGCCGCGGTGCGGGCGCCCCGGGAGCCTGCGGTACGCGGCAAACGC